>JANMBS010000271.1:0-13916 GCA_031360525.1 Thermomicrobiales bacterium | reverse complement strand
ACTGCGTGTCGCCAGCGAAGCCGGGCTCAGTCTCGACGACGCCGAGGTCCACCGTCACCGGCAGCTCGACACCGATGGTCTCGCCCTGGTAGCTGGTCCGGTCGAGCGTCATCCCGTCCTTCATGTACTGGGCCGTCTCGCCCAGCTGCTCGGTCGTCAGGATGAACTGGTCGTACGTGTCGTTGTCCATGAAGTGGTAGTCGTCGCCGTCCTTGTACAGGAACTGGACGGGCCGCTTCTCCATCGAGGCGCGCGGCCACTTCGTCCCGGCCTGGAACGAGCGTTCCACGGTCTGGCCGCGTTTGATGTTGCGCAGCGTGATGCGGACCTGGGCCGAGCCGCGCCCCATCTTGATGTGGTGGTAGTCGAGGATCTGCCACAGCTCGCCGTCGAGCTCGATGGCGACGCCCTTCTTCAGTTCACCGGTGCTGATCATGTGGGTGGGGACTCAGTCAGGGTGTGTGGATGGGGCCCGATCGTAGCAGACCGTCGTCCCGGGACCCGGCCGGGGTGCCTCGCGCAGTCGCGTGTCCAGCCGTCAGCCGTCGCCGTCGCGCAACGCTCGGATGCGGACCTGGTACTCGACCGGATCGATCTCGCCCCGGGCGAGGCGAGCCTTCAGTTCCTCGACGGCAGGGTCCTCGCGACGCGCCGTGTTGCGCCGGATCGCCCAGATCACGACGCCGACGATGACACCGGTCACGATCAACGGCACGAGCAGACTCATGAGAAAGATCGGACCCATGAAGTCGAACAGGTCGCCGAACTGGAACGGGAACGGGAACGGGTCCATGGGCATCACAGTACGCGTCGCGGACGGGCGATGTCAGCCCCGACGACGAGGACCTCGCGCGGGAAGCACGTCAGCCGCTCGACGCGACCCGCCTCAGCATCGAGCAGGATCAGGTCCTCGATCCGGACCCCCATCTCGCCGTCGAGGTAGATGCCCGGCTCGATCGAGAAGACCGTCGGGTTCGGCAGAGGCGTCTCGGGCGCAAGTCGCCCGAGCGACGGCGCCTCGTGGGTTGCCAGACCGATCCCGTGGCCCGTCCCATGACCGAAGTGGTCGCCGTAGCCGGCCGCCGAGATGGCGTCGCGAGCGATGGCGTCGATCGCCCGGCCACTCGGCAGCTCGCCGTCCGCGTGCCGGTCCGTGACCGCAGTCTCGATCGCGGCGATGGCCGCGGCCTGGGCACCCGCCACGATCTCGTAGATCTCGAGATCGCGAGCGGCCGGCTCGCCGACGAACACCGTCCGCGTCATGTCGCTGCGATAGCCCGCGACCTGGGCGCCGAAATCGAAGAGCAGCACCGAGCCGTCGAGCACCGACCGATCGCCCGGCGCCCCGTGCGGCAGCGCCGCCTCGGGTCCGGCCAGACAGGCGACGTCGAACGCTAGCGCCTCGGCGCCGCCGGTCCGGATGAGCCACTCGAGGCGCAGCGCGAGGTCGGCCTCGGTGGCTCCTGGCTGGATCTCGGGCAGCAGCGCCGCAAGCGCCCGGTCGGCCACGGAGCAAGCCGCGGCGATCCGTTCGACCTCGGCCGGTTCCTTGGTCGCCCGGTCGGCCTCGACCCATCCCTCGATGGGCACGAGCTCGGCGTCCGGCGCCGCCGCCGCGAGGCGCCCCCAGACCGCTTGCGAGACGAAGCCCGCCTCCACCGCGACGCGCCGTGCTCCGACCGACGCCATCAGCTCCGGCCAACGCGCCGGCAGGTCGTTGTAGGCCTCCACGATCCGAGCGCCGGGAGCCTCGCGCCGGGCCTGGATCGTGTAGCGCGAATCGGCGAGGACCGCGACGTCATCCGCACCGACCAGGAACTGGCCGGAGTTGCCTGCGACCTTCTCCTCCCCCTCCCCGAGGGTGAAACCAGTCAGGTAGCGCATGTGCTCGCGCCGGACCCCGAAGTAGGCGTCCACGCCTGCCTCCGCGAAGCGCGCCCGTAACCGTGCCAGGCGGGCCGGTCGTGACGCCCGATCGGCGTCATCCCAGCGACGGCGATCGACCGACGACGGAGCTGCGACGAAATCTGCCGCGACCGGCCACGACCCCGACCGGAGTGTCTCGCTCACTCCGGCGGTTTCATGTACTTCTTGATGTTGGCCTGGTGTTCCTTGAGCGTCTTGGCGAAGGCGGTGGTCTTGCTCCCGTCGCCCTTTGCAAGGAAATAGAAGTAGCCGTCCTTGGTATCGGGCTCCAGCGCCGCGTCGATCGCGGTGATCGTGGGCGTGGCGATCGGCCCGGGTGGGAGCCCCTTGCTCGCGTACGTGTTGTACGCGGCGAGCTCGGGTGGGAGCGTCTCCTCGGTGAGCCCGCCCTTGATCGTGTCCCAGAAGACGTATTTCGGCCATTCGGTGACGGGGATCTTGGCCAGCTCGAGCGTGTCATGGATGTAGAAGATCGTCGGGTCGGACTGAAGCAGGCCGAGCTGCCACTTCCTGGGATCGAGTCGATTGGCGTAGACGCCGGCGATGAGCGGCATCTCCTCCGGCAGCTGTGCCTCGCGCTCCACGATCGATGCGAGGCTCACGATCTGGTAGTACGTCATCCCCCGCTCCTTCGGGACGGCCATCCGTTCCGGTCCGACGTTCTTCGCATAGGCGTCGAGCATGAGCCGGACGAGCTCCTCCGGCGTGGTGTCGGGCAGCACCCGATAGGTCGCCGGCCAGAGGAAGCCCTCGAGCGATGCGCCCGGGGGCGCGTCGGCCAGGATCGTCTTCAGCCACGGATAGTCGGTCAGGAGCTCGGCCGGCGGCGACTTGGCGATGTCGTAGAACTCCGAGGCGTCCATGTTCAGGTCGGGCAGCGACGCGAGCTTGGCCGTGATCTGCTCGAGGCGCAGCCCCGTCCGCAAGCCGATGTCGACGTATTTCACGTGAGGCGGAGCCAGCAGCGCGTTCACCAGCTGATCCGGCGTCATGTTCTTGCGCAGGACAAAGGTTCCCTGCTGGAGGCCGCGTGTCAGGTCATTGACCACGGCGAGGTAGACGAAGGCGCGGCTGTCGCTGATCAGGTCCTGCTCCTCGAGGCGCAGTGCGATCGTCCTCGCCGTGTCGCCGGGCTCGACCAGGAACTCGACCTGCGTCGGCTCGCTTGACACCGGCTTGGTCAGCGCGGTCCCGAGGTTCTCTGCCACGATGTCCTTGACGAACGGGAGCTGGAGTGCCGCGGGGTTGTCCTCCGCGATGCTCATGACCGCACTGCCGACCACGGGCCGGAGGACGGTCAGGGCCACTGCGAGGACGACCGCGGCAAGGACGAGCGCAAAGACCAGGAACTTGAGGAACCCGACAAGTCCGTTACCGCCGCGCCCGCCACCCTTGCCGCCACCGCGGCTGCGCGGGATCGGCTCGGAATATTCGGGGATCGTTTCGGTCGCATAGGCATCGGGATCGAATGGCCGGCCCGTCGAGCGCCGGCGGTCCCGCGGGCGGCCGCCGGAGCGGATCGTCATGAGTCGGTCTCCTGGGAGTCGAGCGGTCGTGGCATTGACTTCCGAACCCCGGCTCGTGTGTCGAGCTCATCCTGGAGGATGATCGCGGCGGCCTCACGATCGACCCGGCCTCGATACGCGTCGCGCTGGGTCTTACTCGGTGGGCCGCCGGAGCGTCCGCGTTTCATAGGCCCGAGCCGGGTTTCCGCGAGGTGGCTGCTGAGGCGCTCGTCGCGGAACGATACCGGAAGATCGAGCCGTTCGCGGATCGCCTCGCCCCAGGCGCGAGCTTGCGAGGCCATCGGGCCCTCGTCGCCCGACGCTTCGAGCGGCAGGCCGACGACCAAGCCATCGACCGCCAGCGCCTCGACGATCGCGCCCAGCGAGGCGGCATCGGCATCGAGATCGCGGCCACGCCGCAGGGTGGAATGGGGTCGTGCCGCCGATCCGTCGTCATCTGCGACGGCCAGCCCGATCCGGCGCTCGCCGAGGTCGATCCCGAGGAGCCGCGTCACGGAGTCGCGCTCGAGGGCGCGCTCGTCGCGGGCGCTGTTGGCGTCTGGGTCGCGGCAGGTGTGGATGCCCCCGGGGTCTCGATGGGGACGGCCTGGTCGATCGTGAGGGTCACCCGGCTCTCGAAGCTGGGCACCGAGCCGGACCAGTCAGGCGAGACCTGAAGCGCGACCTGGCCGTACGGCGCGAGGATGGCGCGGGCCTCGTCGATCGGTTTCCCGAGGACCATCGCCTTGAGCTCGTCGGCGTCGAGGATCGCGATCTGCTCGGCCGTCGCCTCGACCGGGAAGCTGACCGACTGGCCGATCACGAGGGCCTCGCCGACCTCGACGTCGACCGATCCCGGGACCAGCTGGTGGCCGGGCGTGACCGCGGCCTGGATCTGCTCCTCCGCGATGGAGCTGACCGGCGCGGCATCGACTGCGATGACCGTCCCTGTCGCCGACAGGCGAAGCGCGAACGTCGTGACCTCCTGACCGACCAGGGTGGCGGGATCGACGTCGGGCGTCCGCTCGCCGAGCCGTCCGGTCGACGGGAAGACCGTCGCGCCGCCGGTCTCGAGCGACGGGTCGTTCATCGCCTCCTGGAATTTCTGGTCGAGCGACAGGTTGAGTGCCGCCAACGCCCCATCGACATCGGCCTGTGTGACGCGGCTGAATTCCGTGCTCGTCCCGCCGGCGGTCGGTTGCGGGTTGGTGACCTTGAGGAAGAACGAGTTCTCGCCACTCGGGACGATGGTGATCGTGCCGGCATCGACGTTGCCGTCGGGGCCGCCATCGACCGCGGTCACCTTCACGCTGGCACGGGCCGGGAAGATGGTCAGCCCGACGAGATCGGCCCGCGGGACGGTGATCGAGGCATCGGTCCGGAAGCGCACCCCGGAGCCGGTCCGCACGACGCTCCCGCCGGCGATCCGGTTGGTGCTGGTCGGGTCGAGATTCGCGAAGCGGACCGTGCCGGTCGCCTTGGTCAGCTCGACCCGCTTCCCGGTCGCGCTGAACGTGTCGTTGACCGCGACCGGGATCGAGATCTCCTGGGCGGGGACGGCGCCCCGGGCCGGGTCGGGCTGGGTCGCGGTCGTATCGGCGACGATGGTCAGCGGGATCGGCCCTATCCGCTCGGTCTTCGGGGTGACCGCGATCGTGGCCGATGGGAGCAGGAGGTAGACGCCGACCCCGGCGATGAGCAACGCGAGCGCGAGGATCGCGCCGCCGATCAGCCATGGCGTCCGCACACCCCCGCTCGCCGCCAGGCGGTCGGTCAGGCCCGCGAACGGGCCCCTCCCCCCTCCGTCCGCAGGGGAGGTCGGTGGCGGAGCCGGACGCGGGTAGCGGGGCACGTCGGCGTCGACGTGGACTGGCGCCCGAATCGTGTCGCCGGGCGGCCCGGCGAGTGCCGGGGCACCGGCAGTCGTCACCGGGACGATGAGCCCGAGAGTCCCGTCCGATTCCGGCTCGGATCGCGGCGGGGTCGCTGCGTCGGGCTGGGGGTCGAGTTCAGCGTCCGACGCGGCTGCCTCGGCCGGTTCGGCGGCGTCCTCGTGCTCGGCGGCCGGCGCCGCAGCCGCGGCCGCCACGACCGGCACCACGGTCGCCGGCCGAAGATCCTCGTCATCGGCGCCCGCCATCGCCGACTCGTACTCCGCCACGGACGCAAAGGCCGCCAGCCCGGCCGATGCCGCTAGCGCCCGGGTCGCCGGATCGCCCGCCACGATCGCCAGTTGTTTCTCGTGGGTCAGCGCATCGCGCGCCAGCAACCGGAAGTTGATCCGCGACGTGGCAACCCGCGAGCCGTACGGCAGGACGACCGCGATCCGCGAACCATCCGAGGCGCGGATGCGCGCCGCCGCGGAGGTGATCTCGTCATCGATCTCCAGATAGATGATCCGGCCGGCCATCGATCAGACCTTCATCGCGCGGAGGACACGGCGGAGCGCCACGTCGAGCGCATCCTCGGACGTCTGGAGCTCGATGGCCTGGTAGGCGAGTCCGAGTGGGGTCACGTCCTGCTGGTCGATGAGCAGGTCGGTGGCATCTGAGATCGTGTCGATCTGGTCGGGGGCCATGACGGTGACCTCAGGTGGCCGCGCGAACGGCAGGCGCTCGTAGAACGCCTGCGACGCGAGGCTCGCCCGGATCTCGGGGAGCCGCGACCCGCCGCCGCACAGGAAGATCCGTCCCGGCAGAAGGTCGCCGCCGGACAGCTCCTCCATCACGAGCTCGACGCCGGCCGCCCACACACGCACATCGTCGGCCACGATCGTCGCGATGTCCGATGCATGCTCGACAGCGAGGCCGCGCGCGTAGTCGACCTTGAGCGCCTCGGCCCGCGGGAACGGTAGGTCCAGGCGATCCGCGATGCTCTTGGTGAACGCCCGGCCACCGAGCGCGAACATCCGCGTCCCCTCGATGCCGCCCTGGCGGACGAGGGCCACGTCCGTCGTCCCGCCACCGACATCGACGAACAGCGCCCCGGCCTGGCGGATGTGGTCGCTGCCGAGGACCCGCGCGACAGCGTACGGCTCGGCGACGATCTCGAGCAGCTCCAGGTCAAGCTGGGACGCCACGCTCTGGAGTGCCCCGAGATGGACCAGCGGCGCGAACGCGTTGAAGATCCCGATCTTGACGTGGCGGCCCTGGAAGCCGACGGGATTCGTCAGCGCGTACCCATCGATGGATGCGCCTGTGACCGCGGCGTGGACGAGCCGGACATCGACATGTGGCAGCCCGGTCTCCCAGGTGATCGCCCGCTCGGCCTCGTGGAGCGCTTCGCGCTGGACGGCGTCGATCAGCCGTTGGAGCTCGGCCTCGGTGATCGGCTGGTCGGGCTTCTTGCGCTCCTGGCTGTGGGTCGTGGTGAAGCCCTTGACCAGCTCGCCTGCGATCCCGATGACGACCTGGGTCGGCCGGAAGCCGGCCATCTCCTCGGCCTCCTGGAGCGCCACCGCGCAGTTGTCGACGACCGCCGCGATGTCGGCGACCGTTCCCGATTGCATGTGCGAGAGGCCCTGCCGCTTGCGGCCGACGCCGCGGACCGTGCCGTGGCCGTTCGAGTCGATGTCGAAGACGAGCGCCTTGGCGAATTCGGTGCCGACATCGAGCGCCGTGCAGGCGGCCAGCGCATCGCTGGCGTCGCGCTGCCAGATCCGACGCCAGAAGGCCATCAGGCTCCGGTCTCGAGATGGGTCCGGATCGCGACCAGCGCATCGGCCAGGCCATCGCGGCGCGTCCCGCGGCCCTGGGCCATGTTCGCCCGGCCACCGCCACGGCCCGAGAGCGCCGGCATCGCGGCGTTGACCAGGTCGCCCGCCGAGATCCCGCGGGCAACAAGGTCATCCGAGACCGTCACGAACAGCTGTGGCTCGTCCGCATCGAGCGCGAGCGCGATGACGCCGGAGCCGAGGACGGCGCTGAGGTCGCGCGCCGTCGCCTTGAGCGCATCCATGGAATCGGACGGCACGGCCGCTGCAACCAACCGGACGCCCGGCGCGACCTCGACCGCGCCGGCGGCCAGATCGCCCGGCTTGGGGGTGCCCGCGCCGCCGCCGGCCTTGAGCCGTCGTTTCACCTCGCGCAGTTCGTCCTGGAGCGTCGCGACGCGGGCGGGGGCATCGTCGATCGACTGGGCGCCCACCGCCTCCGCCAGCCTCGCGAGCGCTTCGATGCGCTCCCGCACGCGGTCGTCGGCGGCCCGGCCAGTGACGGCCTCGATGCGCCGCATCCCGGAGCCGATACTCCGTTCGGAGGTGATCAGAAAGCCGCCGATCTGGCCGCTGGCGCGGCAATGGGTGCCGCCGCACAGCTCGAAGCTGTAGTCCTGGACGCGGACCGTCCGGACTGTCTCCCCGTACTTCTCGTCGAAGAAGGCATCCGCGCCTCCCTCGATCGCCTCTGCCATCGTCATGTACGCCACGTGGACGGGCCGGTCGTCGCGGATGATGCGGTGTGCCTCGTCTTCGATGGCGCGCAGCTCCTCATCGGTCAGCGCGCGGTCGAACGGGAAGTCGAAGCGCAGGTAGTCGGGCGTCACGAGCGAACCCGCCTGACGGGCCCGCTCCCCGACCACGTTGCGCAACGCGCGATGGAGCAGGTGCGTACCCGTGTGGTTGCGCATCGTGTCGGCACGCAGGTCGGCACCGACGACTGCCTCGACCGTCTCCCCCACCCGCAGCCGGCCGTGGAGCGTGCCGCGATGGATGATGAGGCCGCCGAGCGGCTTCTGCGTGTCGGTCACGGTGAACAGCTCGCTGCCCCCGCCGGGCTCGCGCAGGGCGCCCTGGTCCCCGACCTGGCCGCCACCCTCGGCGTAACACGGGGTCTGGTCGAGCACGACCTCGGCCTCACCGTGGCCGGTCAACTCGTCGAACTCCATCCCGTCGCGGACGATGGCGACGATACGACCCTCGGCGGTGGTGGTCTCGTACCCGACGAATCGCGTGTCGCCGGCCCTGCCCTGGATGGCGCCGTACAGCGCGGACTGTTCGGCGTGACGCGACAGCTGCGCCTTCGTCCCGGAGCGGCTCCGCTCGCGCTGTTCGGTCAAGGCGTCGTCGAACCCTTCTCGATCGATGGCGACGCCGTACTCGGCGGCGACCTCGACGGTCAGATCGATCGGGAACCCGTACGTGTCGTGGAGGCGGAACGCGATCTCGCCCGGGAGTCGCGGCGGATCCGGCGGGAGGTCATCGGGACGGCGGCCGATCACCCGCGCCCCGAGATCGACGCCGGACAGCTTCGCGATCTCCGATTCGAGGAGCTTGGTCCCCGCATCCAGCGTCCGCCCGAACTGCGCCTCTTCTCGGGCGATGACGCCGAGGATCTCCTCGCGGCGAGTCATCACGTGCGGATACGCCTCGCCCATGACATCGATCACGACCGAGGCCGTCTCGGCCATGAACGGCTCGCGGCGCCCGAGCAATCGACCATGACGGACCGCCCGGCGGAAGAGCTTGCGCAGCACGTAGCCACGGCCCTCGTTCGAGGGCAGCACGTCGTCGGCGATCAGGAAGGTGACAGCGCGGGAGTGGTCGGCGATGACCTGGTAGCTGAAGCGTTCGTTCTCGAAGGCGTCCGGATCGTGCCCGAGGAGCTCACGCATGCGGGCGTGGATCGGCGTGAACACGTCGGTGTCGTAGTTGGTCGGGACCTGCTGGAGGACACTCGCCAGGCGTTCGAGACCGAGCCCGGTGTCGACGCTCGGGAACGGCAGCGGCACGCGACCGTCGGGCTTCTGATCGAACTCCATGAAGACCAGGTTCCAGATCTCGAGCCAGCGCGGGCAGCTTTCGCTGTGATCCGGGATGCAGTGGGGTCCCTCGGACAGGTGCGCGCCGCGATCGAAATGGATCTCGCTGCACGGCCCGCATGGACCGGTCTCGGCCATCCGCCAGAAGTTGTTGTCGTCGCCATTGTCCACGTCGCCCCAGATGGCCATCCGCTCGGGCGGGAGTCCGATGTCGTCGCGCCAGACCTGGCGCGCCACCTCGTCGTCCTTGTAGGTCGTGGCGGCGAGTCGCTCGCCGGGGATCCCCAGGTCGCGGGTCAGGAAGTCCCAGGCGAAGAGGATCGCATCCCGCTTGAAGTAGTCGCCGAATGACCAGTTGCCGAGCATCTCGAAGAACGTGTGGTGACGCGGCGTCCGCCCGACCTCCTCGAAGTCGTTGTGCTTGCCGGCGACCCGCAGACAGCGCTGGTAATCGACCGCGCGCTTGTACGAGCGCGTCTCGGCGCCGATCAGCACGTCCTTGAACTGGACCATCCCCGAGTTGGTGAACAGCAGCGTCGCATCCCCGGCCGGGACCAGGCTCGCACTGGGCACGACCGTATGCCCGCGCTCGGCGAAGAATTCGACGAAGCGGCGGCGGATCTCGGCGACAGGCAGCGCGACGATCCGCGGATCTTTGGTCGGGATGGATGTCGACACGGACCCAATGGTACTCAACGTGCCGTGTCAGGCGGCCACGAGGTCGCCCGATCGCGGGCAGCGTCCTGGTTGACACCGGCGGTCGGCCCCCGAGTGCTTCGGCCGCATGACCTCGTCCCATCGAGGTCGAGGAGGTCTCGCCGTGGCACTCATCGCGAACGCATCGGTCGTCCTCGTGTGGCGATCCACGTCTACATCGTGATCCTCGAGATGTTTCTGTGGCGCACCGAGCGCGGGATGAAGTCGTTCGGCACGGACCAGGCCTTCGCCGACCGGTCCCTCCACTGGCCGCCAACCAGGGGCTCTACAACGGCTTCCTCGTGGCCGGCCTGGTCTGGGGCCTGCTCGCGCCCGATCCGGTCGGGTTCCAGGTGACGGTCTTCTTCCTGGCCTGCGTCGTGGTCGCTGGGGTGTACGGAGCGGCCACGGTGAACCGCAGGATCCGTTCGTGCAGGCAGCCCCCGCGGCACTTGCTCTCGCTGCCGTGTTGGCTGCCACGAACCTCAGCTGAACGGAGCTGAGGAGGGTCTCAACCTCTTCTCAGGCGACCCTCACGAACGGTCTCCATCGTGCGAGGCGACAAGTTCACAAGGAGTCCCGACCGTGACCACGCCGGTGCCGCGCGCGGAGTGTCGACGAGCATGCGGTGATGAAGGGCGGTTCATGGCGGCCCGACTGACCTCGCTCGTCGAGCACCCGGCCGCCGACGAGCGTGGGCGCGTCGAGATCTGCGGCTACGACGAGCGGCGCGGCCCCCGCCGCCGACGCGACCACAGCGAGGACCCGGCCAGGATGGCGCCAATGATCGCCCCGATCGTCAGACCGCGCAGGAACGTGGCGGTCGACCGGTCGTCCCCCACGGTCATGCCTTGCGCGCCGACGGGCCGAGGATCGCCACGGCCGACGCGATCCCGATCCCGACCCAAGCGACCACCGAGGCCGCCAGCAGGTGGAAGTCGCCCATCATCAAGAAGTCGAAGCCGAGACGAGCCGCGATGGCGTCACCGGCCCACGCACCGAGGATGGCCGACAGCACGGTGACGAACAGGCGCCCTCCCGCGCTGCCACGGATGAGGACGAAGAGTGAGGCGTGGAAGACGCCAAGCAGGACGGCCAGGATCAGCGCCGGGTCGAGGCTCACGCGCCCGAGCTGACCAGTTGGCCGGTCTCGGCCGACCGACCGACCGGCACAGGCCTGGCGATCCGTCCACCACCGAGCACGACCTCGCCGTCGTAGAGCACCGCGGCCTGACCCGGCGCGGCCGCCCACACAGGCGCATCGGTCTCGACCAGCCAACGGCCGCCACGCGCCGGCTCAGACCGGGTCGCCGGCCGAACGGTCGCCGCGATCGGCGTCGCCCGGTGACGGATCCGGATCTGGGCCCGGAACGGCTCTCGGCCGCGCGGAGAGTCGCCCGCGACGAAGCTCGCGCGCTCCAGCTCGATGGCGGTCGTCTCGAGGTCCTGGCGGCGCCCCAGCGTGATCGTGTTGGTCAGCGGGTCGATGCGGCTGACGTAGCGCGGCTCGCCCAGGGCCAGGCCGATCCCCTTCCGCTGGCCGACCGTGTAGCCCGGGGTCCCGCCATGCTCCCCCACCCGCGCGCCGTCGCCGTCGAGCAGTGCGCCGGCCTCCGGCACCCAGCCGGCGCGGTCCCGCAACGCCTCGCGGTAGTCGCCGCCCGGCACGAAGCAGATCTCCTGGCTCTCGGGCTTGTCGGCCGTGGCGAGGCCGAGGCCACGCGCCACGTCGCGCACCTCGGGCTTGGTCAACTCGCCGAGCGGGAACCGCGCGTGATCGAGCTGGTCCTGGCGCAAACCGTAGAGGAAGTAGGTCTGGTCCTTGTCGGTGTCGCGTGCTCGCAGTAGCCGTGATCGCCCGTCCGCAGCCACGTCGCGGCGCGCGTAGTGTCCGGTCGCGACCGCGTCGCAGTCGTACAGGTGACGCGCCCGCCCGAGCAGCGCCCCGAACTTGACGTAGGTGTTGCAGTCGACGCACGGCGAGGGCGTCTCCCCGCTCATGTAGGCGTCGAGGAATGGCTGGAGGACGCCGGCGTCGAACTCGCGCTCGAGGTTCATCACGTAGAACGGGATGTCGAGTTGGGCCGCGACCCGGCGGGCATCGTCGGCCGCGTCCAGGGAGCAGCAGCTCTTCTTGAACTCGGAGTAACTGTCGGCGACGTCGTGGAGGCGCATCCAGACGCCGACGACCTCGTGGCCCTGCTTGTGGAGGAGCGCCGCGGCGACGGACGAGTCGACCCCGCCCGACATCGCCACCAGGATGCGGCTCACGCCGGCACGCTCTGGCCGAGCGGGTCCGCGGCGACGGCCGCCGTTCCGAGACGCATCGAAGCGATCACCCGGGGCACGACCTCGCAGGCAGTGGCGACTTCCTCATCCGTCGTCGTCCTCCCGAGCGAGAGGCGCAACGCCCCGCGTGCCTCCTCCTCGGGATAGCCCATCGCGGTCAGGACATGGCTGACCTCGGTCGACCCGGTCGTACATGCCGAGCCCACGGAACAGGCGATCCCCTCGAGGTCGAGTGACATCGCGACCGACGAACCATCCGTGTCCCGGCCGACGATCGAAAGAAGCCCCGGCAGCCTCTCCTTGGGGTGTCCGGTCGGCTCGACGCCCGCCGTCTTCAGCACCGCCGCCAGGAGGCGGTCGCGCTGCTCGCGCAAGCGAGCGACGGACCCAGCCCGCTCCGCACAGGACAAGTCATAGGCCGTTGCCAAGCCGACGGCCCCGGCCACGTTCTCCGTTCCGGCCCGGCGGTGTCGTTCCTGGGTGCCACCCTGCTGCTGGGCGAGGATATGCGTCCCGTGACGGACATACAGCGCGCCGACGCCCTTCGGCCCCTCGAACTTGTGGGCGCCGAGGGAGACGAGATCCGCCCCGAGAGCTTCGACGTCGAGGTCGACGTACGGCGCGGCCTGCACGGCATCGACGTGGAAGACGACGCCCTTCCGAGTCCGCACCCGAGCGGCGATCTCGCCGATCGGCTGGATGGTGCCGACCTCGTTGTTGGCGAGCATGATCGAGACCAGGATCGTCTTGTCGTTGAGGGCCGTCTCGAGCTGGTCGGGATCGACCCGGCCGTAGCGGTCGACGGGCAACTCGACGATCTCGAAGCCGAACTTCTCGAGGTAGCGCAGCGTATGGCCGACCGCATGGTGCTCGACCGACGAGGTGACGATCCGGTGGCCGCGGCCCTTGCCGGCCCAGGCAGCGCCCTTGAGCGCCAGGTTGTTCGCCTCGGTCCCGCCCGACGTGAAGACGACCTCGCGCCCCTGCGCGTTGAGGCGTGCCGCGACCGTCTCGTGGGCGGTGTCGAGCGCGGCCCGGGCCGCCCGACCGTATGCGTGTGCCGAGCTCGGGTTGCCGAACGACTCGGTCAGCAGCGGGAGCATCGCGGCGAGGACCTCCTGGCGAAGCGGGGTCGTCGCCGCATGATCGAGATAGATCGCCATGCGCTCGATCGTACACCGGACCCACACCGTGGGAGTACCGCAGGTCAGTCTCGCCCGGACGCGAGCTAGCTCAGACGGTCGGCGCAGCCTCGCGCTCGGCGCTGCGGCGCACGTCATCCGCCCGACCCGCCTCGCGCCGCCGGTCGTGCTGGGCCAGAGCCCGCTTGCGCAGCCTGATCGAGACCGGAGTGACCTCCACCAGTTCATCGGCCGCGATGAACTCCAGCGCCGTCTCGAGCGTGATCGGCCGTGGCGGCGTCAGTCGCAGCGATTCGTCGTGCGAGTGGGTCCGGATGTTGGTGAGCTTCTTCTCCTTGGTCGGGTTGACGTCCATGTCCCCCGAGCGTGCATTCTCGCCGACGATCATCCCCTCGTAGACCTCGACCCCAGCCCCGATGAACAGCTCCGAGCGTTGCTCGAGGTTGAACAACCCATAGGCGTTCGAGATGCCGGCCCGGTCCGACACGAGCACGCCGTTCGTGCGATGCGTCTCGTCGCCGGCCCACGGGCCGTAGCCCTCGCCGATCTGATGCAGGAGTGCGGTGCCGCGCGTGTCGGTCAGCAGC
Organism: Thermomicrobiales bacterium; assembly: GCA_031360525.1. GTDB lineage: Bacteria > Chloroflexota > Limnocylindria > Limnocylindrales > CSP1-4 > SPCO01. The sequence goes on along the minus strand of JANMBS010000271.1, from coordinate 14 downwards.
TGGCCGCGATAGCC
>JANMBS010000270.1:0-3419 GCA_031360525.1 Thermomicrobiales bacterium | reverse complement strand
GCGGCGACGAGTGACGTTGCGCCCGGCAGGAGACCCGCCAGCAGCTCGGAGACACCGAGCGCGGTCACAGCCGCGACGAGCCCGGCCAGCGCCGCCGGCCAGTCGTGACGGGCACGGACGGAGGACGGGCGGGTCGCCGTGGTCGCGGTCTCGGTCGTGCTGCTCACCAGGCCATCATCGCGGTTCGGTGTGACGGTCTCGTGTCATGGTCACTTCTTGTGCGCCCAGGCCCGCCCGTCCCGCCGCTCCACGGTGATCGGCATGCCGTAGGCCTCGCTGAGGATCTCGTCGCACAGGATGGTGTCGAGGGGCCCGGCGCCCACTGCGGTCCCGCCGCCCAGAACCAGGCCGTGGCCGAACCCTGGCGGGATCTCCTCGACGTGATGCGAGACCAGCACGATGGCCGACGGGCGCCGGGCGGCCGCGAGCGCCGTCAGGTCGCCGATCAGCGTTTCGCGGGCGCCCAGGTCGAGGCTGGCCGCCGGCTCGTCGAGCAGCAGCAGATCCGGGTCCGGCATCAGGGCCCGGGCGATGGAGGTCCGTCGGCGTTCGCCGGCCGACAGCGTGGCGTACGGGTGATCGGCGACGCCGCCGAGCCCGATCCCCTCGAGCAATGTGCGAGCCCGCGTCCGATCGTCGTCGCTGTAGACGTGCCACCACGGCTCGGTGGCGGCGTGGCGCGAGGTCATGACCAGGGTGACCGGCGTCAGGTCGGGGCGCAGCGATGCCTCCACTGCGCTTCCCGCGGTCCCGATGCGCCGCCGGAGCTCGCGCGAGTCGATCACCCCATATCGCGCACCGAGGACGTCGACGGACCCGGCGGTCGGCCACAACTCCAGCCCGATCGTCGACAGAAGGGTCGTCTTGCCCGAACCGTTCGGCCCGAGCACGACCCATCGTTCACCGGAACGGATCGTCCAATCGAGTGGTCCGAGGATCGTTCGTCCGGAACGCCGGACGACGAGACCCCGAACCTCGACAACGGCGGGAGGCTCGTTCGTGCCGTGTCTGTCGGGGTCCAGGCCAGTCAACGGCCCCTCAACGTCTCGTCAACCGGCGGGCGAGGCCGCCGCGGCCGGCGGTGGCGCCGGGGTCACCACGGGGGTCGGCGCCGGTGTCGGCGCCGGGGTCACCTCGGGGGTCGGCGCCGGTGTCGGCTCCGGCGTCGGTTCGGGCGTCGGTGCCTCGGTCGGTGGCGGCTCGCTGGGCGCGATCGGCGTTTCCGACGGCGCGGCGGATGTGACCTCGGGCGGGCAGGGGAGTGCCGCCTGCGCGGAACCCTCGGGTGTCGGGGCGACGAACGACGGGGTCAGGCCACTCGGATCGGGTGTCGGGATCGGGAAGCATGTCGGCGACGGGCTCGGCTGCCCGCATTTCCCGGCGACGAGAGCACCCCATGACGCGCCGTACGGGTGGAATCCGCCGGCATAGAAGTAGGCGGTCCGGTTCCGGTCGGGGCCGCCGGCGACGCCCGGGCCGCGTTCGGCGCGACGCAACCAGTCGCGGTCGGCCTTCATCCAGTTGTCGAAGCTGGTCTCGACGTTGACGGCCACGACGACGTCGATGCCGCACGTGTCGGGTCCGATCTTGGTCTTGGGCTCGGTGTTGACGATGAACCATTCGTCGATGGCCTTGTTGTTCGACGACGCCAGGCCGGTGAACGGATCGATCTTGACCTGGACGAGGCCGTCGGCCGGCCGCTCGAAGTTGGTCGCGGGCCATTTCTTGCTGGCCTCGTTGAGGAAGCCCTGCCAGACATAGGTCGAGACATCGATCGAGAAGAGCGGTGCGCTCGGCTTCGAGACGAGGCTGTTATCCGAGTTGCCGTTCCAGACGCCGACGGCAAGGGCGTACGCGCCCTGAGTCCGGCCGTCCTGGGTCGGCGGGGCGATGAAGCCGTAGGCGTTGAGGTCCTTGGCGTCGTTGTTGGTACCGGTCTTGAGCGTGGCCGGCCGACGACCGTCGGGGCCTGTGATCGCGAACTTGCCCCAGAACGGGTTGATGTTCTTGTTGGTGTTGCCGGCCAGGATGTCGGTGACGATGTAGGCCGCCTGTGGGCTGACGACCTGCTTGCCGGCGGGCGGGACGTACGGATCGACCACCGGTTTCCCATCCGCGTCCTTGATGGCCAGGATGGTGGTGTGCCCGATCGCCTTGCCGCCATTGGCGAGCGTGCCATAGGCCGTGACCAGGTCGACCGGTCGGACCTCCTGGACACCCAGGGCGAGGGCCAGCTCGGCCGTCCGCTCGCCCTTGAATTTCATCCCGAACTCCTGGGCCTTGGCGAAGACGTGGTCCATCCCGTTGATGCCCATCGTCTTGACCGCAGGGATGTTGAGCGAGAACTGGAGGGCGGTGCGGACGCGGACCGGGCCGCGCTCGAGGTTGTCGGCGTCGCTCGGCGTGTAGCCACCCCCGAAGTCGGTGCCGACGTCCATCAGCATCGTCCCCGCGGTGATCGCCTTGTCGTCGATGCCGACCGCGTAGTTGAACGGCTTGAAGGCCGAACCGGGCTGGCGGTAGCCCTTGCCGATGACGTCGTACTGGGGCTGGAACGACGGCTTGTTCGACGACCCGTAGTAGTTGCGGCTGCCGACATAGGCGACCAACTCGCCGGTCTGATAGTCCAGAGCGACGAGGGCGCCGTTGTGAAGGTCCTTGTTGCGCAGGTTCGCCATCCACGGTTCGAGCTTCTTGAAACCGAGCGCCTTGGCGGCCGCGGTGGACTTGGCGAGGGTGCTGGCGTTCGGCACCGTCGCGGCGGCGGCGACCCATTTCTCGGCGATCTTCTGGAGATCCACGTCGAGGGTCGTGGTGACGCGCAGGCCGCCGCGGCTCAGCGCGTCACACGAGCTGTCCTCGCCGCACAGGCGCTTGGCGAGTTCGTCACGAACGGCCCACACGAAGTGGGGTGCGATCCAGCGAGGTGTGGCCTGGCTGGCGAGCACGACCTCGTCGTTCTCGGCGGCGGTGAAGTCCTGCGAGGAGTATTCCGTCTTGGACTGCGGCGTGCGTCCGGTCGCGAGCAGCTCGAGGATCTGGTTGCGCCGTTCGACGATGACGGTGTCCTTGGGGACGACGAGCGTGGGGTCCGGGCACTCGGCATCCACCTCGACGACGATCGGGCAGCGCTCCTCGGCGTTGCGCACCAGGTCGTAGTTCGAGGGCGACTTGGGGAGACCGGCGATGATCGCGGCCTGGGCCGGGGTGATGTCCTTGAGGTCGATGCCAAAGTAGGAGCGGACGGCCGCCTTCACGCCGTAGCTCTGGTTGCCGTAGTAGTTCTGGTTGAGATACGCGGTGATGATGGCCTTTTTCCCGTCGTCGCCGCTGAAATACTGGGTCACCCGGATCGACTGGATGATCTCCTTGAGCTTGCGCTCCGCCGTCCGCGACGGATCCTGGACGAGGTCCGGCGG
>JANMBS010000036.1:0-4758 GCA_031360525.1 Thermomicrobiales bacterium | reverse complement strand
GGCTGGTGAGCGGAGGCTCGTTCGCCCGTCCAGATCGTTCGAGCCGGCGGTGGCGCCGGCCGGGGCTCCGGGCACGAACGCCCGCGTCCCCGAGCGCACCGTCCCGAGCTGCTTCGGGCCGCTGCTCGTCGTCGAGGCGGGGTTCCGTTGCGCGAACGCAGCGTTGGCCGGCGCCGTGTCCGTGCCATCGGGGTTGGTGCGCCAGCCGCGGAAGACCTCGAGGTCGTCGTCGTAGGCGCCACACCGGGCGGTCCGGACGTCCGCACCGAGGACTCCCAGCGGACAGGCCGCTTTCTCCATCAGGTAGAGGGCGGCTTCCTTGTTGCGTCCGACCTCGGAGGCGATCTTCGAATCGTCGGGGTAGTCCGTGATCGACATCTCGAAGGTGTAGGCGAATATCCGGTAGACGCCGTACTGGTAGTCACGCGACGTCCCGGAGGTGATGTACAGATCGCTCGCCTGCTCGGGCCGGTAGCCGTTCGTCGAGGCCATGTGCTTGCCGATGATCGCGAGGGCCGCATGGTCCTGGGTCGTCATGTCGGCCGGGATGTCGGACATGGTGTAGCCGAATGGCCACATCACCAGGCGTCCGCTCTCGTGGAACGTGATCGCGGTGCGGATCTGCTGCCGACCGTTGACGACGCGGCTGGCCATGAAGTCGCGCATGGCGCGTGCCTCGGGTGTCGAGAACGCCTTGGTCCCGCGGTAGGTGATGGCTTGCGGGTTCGTACTCGTCCGGCCGCCGCCGCCCCAGTGGTAGCTGTAGTTGCGATTGAGGTCGGTACCGATCGATGAGGTGCCCGGCGTCGGCTGGCGGTTCTTCCGCCAGAAGTGGAACTTGCCGCCCGAGATGTCGTACTCGGCGCCATCTGGGTTGACGGTGAAGACGATCCAGATCTCGCGGCTGTCCACGATGTTCGTGATGCGCGGGACGCTGCCGTAGCCGTCGACCAGCCAATGCAGGATCGACAGGGTCATCTCGGTGCCCATGTGCTCGTCGGCATGGGTGGTGCCATCGAACATGACCTCGGGTTCCGGCTCGTCGACGCCGACGTTGTCCGAGATCTTGACCGCCCAGATGTCTCGGCCCTTATAGCTCTTGCCGATCGAGAAGAGGCTGACGAGGTCCGGGTGGGCGGCGGCCACTGCGGCGACCTCGGCGGTCGTCTCGGTGTAGCTGTGGTAGCCCGTGCGCCCGGCAGGGAATTCCGTGGCGCTCGCGACGGACGCCGTCAGCAGGATCAGGAGGGCGGCGAGGAGCGGGGCGACGGCGCGTGACCGCCGCCCGGAGGCGTGTCGCATCGTCCCATCATGGCCCCGTCCTCGGGAACCGCCATCCGCCGGACGGGCCAGCGCCACGACGCCAGACGTCCCGGTCGGATGTGGCCCCGGCTACGCTAGAGGCGATGACCGACCTTGAGGGCGTCCTGGCCACGATCGACACCTGGGGCGCCGACCATGCGGCTGCGATCGTGCTCGGGCAGGACGGGGCACTCGCGGGTCGCGGCGAGGCGGGGCATCGTTTCCGCTGGGCATCGGTGACGAAGCTCGCGACGGCCTGGACCGTATTGATCGCCTCGCAGCGTGGCTTTGTCGATCTGGACGAGCCCGCCGGTCCGCCGGGGGCGACGGTCCGCCACCTGCTCGCCCACGCCTCGGGGCTCCCGTTCGAAGGGGGGGCAAGCATCGCCCCGCCCGGGATGCGCCGGATCTACTCGAATCCCGGTTTCGATGCGCTCGGCGCGCTGGTTGGGGAGCGCGCGGGCCGGCCGTTCGAGGAGGTCCTCCGCGACTGGGTGCTGGCGCCGCTCGGGATGGACGACACCCGCCTGCTCGAGCGGCCATCCCAGGGGCTCCATGGGCCGATCGGCGATCTCGCGGCACTGGCGGAGGAGCTTCTGCGGCCGACGCTCGTTGCGCCGGCGACGGCCCGGGCCGCCACGGCGGTCGCGTTCGCGGGACTGGTCGGGGTCGTACCCGGGGTCGGGCGGTTCGATCCGTGCGACTGGGGCCTCGGGCCAGAACTGCACGACGGCAAGTCCGCGCACTGGATGGGCGAAGCGAACAGCTCCGAGACATTCGGTCATTTCGGCGGCGCAGGGACGTTCGTATGGATCGATCCCGTTGCGGACGTCGGGCTGGTGACGCTCACCGACCGCGAGTACGGCCCGTGGGCGCTCGCGGCCTGGCCGGCCTTCTCGGATTCGGTGCTGGCGGCGATAAACGGAGCCCGCTGAGCGACGCCTCCCCGGTGACGCGGCTACCGTTCACGCCATGACGCCGTCCCGGTACAGCAACCTTTCGCGCTGGGCTCCCAGGGGGCTTGGCGCCTTGTTCGTCGCGAGTGGGACGCTCCATCTCTTTCGACCGGCGGTCTTCCTCCCGCTCGTGCCGGACGCGATGCCGGCTCGCGAGGCGGTCGTGCTGGTCAGCGGGATCGCCGAACTGGTCTGTGCCGCGGGACTGCTCACACGGGCGCCATGGGCCGGACCGGCCAGCGCCCTGCTCCTATGCGCGGTCTTCCCGGGTAACGTGATCTTCGCCGTGAACGCGAGCCGCGATCCCGGGTCGTCGAGCGCGCTGGTGGCGGCAGCGTGGGCGCGGCTTCCCCTCCAGCTCCCGTTGGTCTGGGCGGCGCTTCAGGCCGAACGCGACTGAACGGGGCGATGCAACCGGATCCGTCACGGGCACGTCAGCCCAGCGTGTTGATGGCCCGGGCGGCGATGACCACGACCGTCACGACCGCGATCAGCGACTGGATCATCATCAGGATCTTGGCGCGTGGTGACAGGATCAGGGTGTCGGTCGGGCTGAACGCCGTGCTCGCGTTGAACGCGACGAACGTGTAATCGAGAAAACCCGGCCACCAGCCGCCGCTCGACGTGCCATCGCCGATCTGAAGCTGCGGGAAGAGGAAATCTGTGCTCACGTGGCCGTCGCGGCTGCGCTCGCTTGGGCCCCCGCCGTCGATCTCCCAGTACCACAGGGAAAACGTCAGGAGGTTCGCCGCCCAGATCGCGCCGGCGCCCGTCAGCAGATACGTGCCTTTGACCGGTCCATCCAGCAGTTGCTTGACCAGCAGCGCGGCAGCCGACGCCACCGCGACCGTCAGGATCACGAGGCCGATGAGTCCGATGGCGCGCCGCATATCGTGGCGACCGCGCAGGCTGGCGACCGTCAATGGGATCGAGAGGACAAGGATGATCGAGAGCGGCAGCCACGAAGGCCCGATCGTGAGTTGGTCGGAGACAAGCGCGAGGAGGGCTCCGACGATCAGCAATGCGACGATGCCCGGCCAATGCGGGACGCCCCTGGGCGTCGGTGGCGGCAGTGGGGGCGGCGGCGACCCGGACCCGGGCGGCAGGGGCGGCAGGGGCACCGGTCGTGGGTCGAGCGGCGCGGACTCGATCATCGGAGCAGTCTGACGCGCCTCGCGACCCGCGACGTACCATCCCCGCCATGGACTTCGGCCTGTGTCTCCCGAACTTCCCCGACGGTGCCTCGGCCGAGGGCATCGAGGCCGCTGCGAGCGTCGCCGAGCGACTCGGTTGGTCGACGGTCTGGACGACCGATCACGTCCTGGTCCCGCACGAGGACGCCGGGGACTACGGTCAGATCTACGAGGCCATCCTCACTCTTGCATGGGTCGGTGCCCGCCACCCGCGGGTTCGCCTGGGGACGAGCGTCATCGTCGTCCCGCAGCGCAATGCGGTGATCCTCGCCAAGGAGCTGGCGACGCTCGATTCGCTGAGCGGTGGGCGCGTCGTGGCCGGCGTGGGCATCGGCTGGAACAGGATTGAGTTCGCCAACCTGGCCGTCGCCGACCGCTTCCAGGTCCGCGGCGCCTACCTCGACGAGACGATCGCGCTGTGGCGCCATCTCTGGTCGGGCGCGACCGAGCCGTTCCGCGGCCGCTTCCATACGATGGAGGACTTCGTGTTCGGGCCACTCCCTGTCCAGGCGCCCCTGCCGATCGTCGTGGGCGGACGAGCCGAGCCGGCACTGCGACGGGCCGGCACCCTCGGGGATGGCTACCAGTCCAGTGCGACCGGCCCGGCCGGCTACGGCAAGCGGCTTGAGCTCATCGCTGCCGCGGCGGCGGGGGCCGGCCGCCCGATGCCGGCCCTTGCCGCGCGGGTTCGGGTCGAGTTCGATCGCCCGGCCGATTCGTCATACGCGATGCGCGGCTCACCAGACGAGATCGCTGCGGAGGTGCGTGCGTTCGCCGCGCTGGGCGTCGGGCACCTCGCTCTGTCCTTCCAGACGACCGATCCCGACGAGGTCGTCAGCCGCGCGGAGCGCTTCGACCGCGAGGTGGTCCCCTTCGTCTAGCCGGCGACCGGCTCGAGGACGACCTCATCCACGTAGCACCACAACCAGTCCTCGCCCGGTTCGAACGATCGGACGATCGGGTGATCCGCGTCATGAGCGTGTTTGCTCGAATGGCGGTTCGGCGACGAGTCGCAGCAGCCGACGTGGCCGCAGGTCATGCACAAGCGCAGGTGGACCCACCAGCCCCCGATGCGGAGACAGTCCTCACAGCCGTCCGCGGATGGGCGGACGTCGTGGATGAACGAGCCATGAGTGCATTCCGCGATCGGGTCGGGGAGGGGATCGTTGACCATCTTCTGTCCATCGTACAGGTGGGCGGAGTCGGCTATGGTTTGGTCGGCGCCCGCAGCTGACATGGCGTCGACATGAGGAGGAGCCGATCATGGGCGACAAGACCCCGAAGCGTCCCCCGAAACCCAAGAAGCC
>JANMBS010000181.1:0-3168 GCA_031360525.1 Thermomicrobiales bacterium | reverse complement strand
GCGCCCGAGCTCCGCCCGTCCGTGGCGAACCCAGCGCACGGCCTCCGCCAGGGCCGTCGGGCGGTCGATCCGCAGCTTGTGCTTGAGGTGGATATCGCTGGTCGCGATGAACACGTGGAGATGCGGCCGCTCGGCGACCTTGATCGCCTCGATCGCCCGCTGCGGGTCGCCGTCCTTGCAGCGGGCGAGGGCCGCGACCGCGATCCCGCCGCGGGTCTCCTGTGCGATCCGGCGGACCGCCTCGAAGTCGCCCGGCGAGGCGGCCGGGAAGCCGGCCTCGATGACATCGACCTTGAGACGGGCCAGCTGGCGTGCGACGTCGAGCTTCTCGGCCGCGGTCAGGCCAGCGCCGGGGGCCTGCTCCCCGTCGCGCAGGGTGGTGTCGAAGATGCGGACACTGCCCGCGGCGACGAACGGTCCCGCGGGCCTGGGTACGGGCGCGCTCACCGCGCTGCGCCGGGCGTCGTCGCCGACGCCTGGGACTGGCCGGCCACGACCTCGACCGGGTCGAGGAACGGCATCTGGCCACGCAACCGCGAGCCCACCCGCTCGATGAGGTGATCGCGATCCGCGGCGCGCAGGCGCTCGAACTCCTTGCGCCCCGATTCGCTCTCGGCGATCCAGTTCCGGGCGAACGTCCCGTCCTGGATCTCCTTGAGGACCTGCTGCATGGTCGCCCGGACGTGCTCGTCGATGATCCGCGGCCCGCTGATGTAGTCGCCGTACTCGGCCGTGTCGCTGACACTGAAGCGCATGAAGTTGAGGCCGCCGCGATACATCAGGTCGACGATCAGCTTGAGCTCGTGCATCGTCTCGAAGTAGGCGAGCTCGGGCTGGTAGCCGGCCTCGACCAGCGTCTCGAAGGCCATCTTGACCAGCGCCGCAGTCCCGCCGCACAAGACGGACTGCTCACCGAACAGGTCGGTCTCGGTCTCTTCTGCGAAGGTCGTCTCGAGGACGCCCGCCCGAGTCGAGCCGATCGCCCGGCCGTAGGCGAGGACGCGTTCGCGGGCCGTCCCGGACTGGTCGCGATGGACGGCGAACAGGGCGGGCACGCCGCCACCGGCGCGGTAGACCGAGCGGAGCAGGTGGCCCGGGCCCTTGGGCGCGATCATCCCGACATCGACGTTGCCGGGCGGGTCGATGCGCCCGAAATGGATGTTGAAGCCGTGGGCGAACATCAGCAGCTGGCCGGTCCGCAGGTTCGGGGCGATCTCGTCGTCGTAGACCGCCTTCTGAGCCGTGTCGGGAACGAGGATCATGATCACGTCGGCCGCCCTGACGGCATCGGCGACGTCGGAGACCCGCAGGCCCGCCTCCTGTGCGAGCGCCCGGCTCTTGGAGCCCGGCGCCAGGCCGACCACGACGTCCACCCCCGATTCATGGAGGTTCAGCGCATGGGCGTGGCCCTGCGAGCCGTAGCCGATGATCGCGACGGTCTGCCCGGCCAGGGCCGCCGGGTCCGCATCGTTGTCGTAGTACATCGTCGCCGTCATCGCTTGATCGCCTCCTCGATGGATCCTGAGCCCCGGGCCATGACCACGGCTCCGGTCCGGACCAACTCCTTGATGCCGTAGGTCCGGACGAGCGCAACGAACGCATCGACCTCGGACTCGGTGCCGGTCACCTCCACGATGACCGATCCATCGGCCAGGTCCACGACCCTGCCGCGCGACAGCTCCACGAGCTTGAGGATCTCTCCCCGGGTCGAGTCGCTGGCGCGGATCTTGACCAGAGCGAGTTCCTGCTGGATGGTCGGCTCGGCGGTGACGTCCTGGACCTTCAGGACATCGATGAGCCGGTAGAGCTGCTTGGCCGCCTGCTCGACGGCGACGTCGTCGCCGTGCAGGGTGATCGTCATCCGACTGATCTCCTCGCTGTCGGTGTGGCTGACCGCCAGCGAATCGATGTTGAAGTTGCGTGCCCGCATCAGGCTGGCAACGCGGTTGAGGACACCGGGCTTGTTGAGGACGACCGCGACCAGGACATGCCGGCGGCTCTCGCCGCCACCGGGGAGCGCGCGCGGCGGTGGGGCCGCGTGGGCGGGGGCCGCATGGGCCGGGGCCGCGTGGCTCGGGGCGGTGCCTGGCGCGCCTGCGGGTGGGCGACCGTTCGAGGCGGGATCCCCGCTCATTCGTCCGCCCCGCCCCAGTTCTCGATGAGGTCCGACAGGCCCTTGCCGGCCGGCATCATCGGGAAGACATTCTGTTCCTCGGCGATCTCGAACCAGATGAGCGCCGGGCCGTCGACCGCCTGGGCGGCGCGGATGGCGTCGTCGACCTCGCCCGGTGTCCGTGCCCGGAAGGCCGGGATGCCGAAGGCGTCGGCGAGCTTTGCGAAATCCGGACCGGGCAGGTTGGACGAGTGGTAGTTTCCGGCGTAGATGATCTCCTGCCACTGGCGGATCATCCCGAGCTTCTTGTTGTCGAGCAGCGCGATCTTGACCGGGATGTGGTCGGCGACCAGGGTCATCAGCTCCTGGAACGTCATCTGGAAGCCACCGTCGCCCGTGATCGCCCACGTCTCTCGCTCGGGCGCACCGAGCGCAGCACCCATCGCGGCCGGGACGGAGAAGCCCATCGTGCCCAGCCCGCCCGAACTGACATGTGTGTTCGGATGACGGAACCCGGCGTAACGGGCGAGCCACATCTGGTTCTGGCCGACGTCGGCGACGTAGGTCCCTTCGTGGTCAGTCAGCTCACCGATGCGCTCGATCACGTAGTCGGCGGACAGCACGCCGTCGCGCCAGGCGCCCGAGCCGTGCCAGCTGGAGGCGACCGAGTCGGCCTTCCATTCCGTCAGTTGGGCGAAGTAGTCGGCGCGGGTCTCGGGATCGACCGCCTCGACCAGGCCGGTCAGTGCCTGGAGGACGCGCTTGGCGTCGCCCACGATCGGCACTTCGACCGCCACGTTCTTGCCGATCTCGGCCGGGTCGATGTCGGCATGGATGATCCGGGCGTACGGGGCGTAGGTCCGCACATTGCCCGTCACCCGGTCATCGAAACGCATCCCGATGGCGATCAGCAGGTCGGCGCTCTGGATGGCGCGGTTGACATGCTTCCAGCCGTGCATCCCCATGTAGCCGTAGGCGAGCGGGTGGGTCTCGTCGATCGCGCCGATGCCGAGCAGGGTCCAGGCCACCGGGATCTGGGTCTTCTCGGCGAACGC
>JANMBS010000132.1:0-1885 GCA_031360525.1 Thermomicrobiales bacterium | reverse complement strand
CAGCCAGCTCGTACGCCACGGCCGCAAGCGCAAGATCTCGAAGATCAAGGCGCCGGCGATGCGCAAGAACTGGAACAGCCTGCGGCAGCGCCAGGTGTCGATCCCGGGCGCCCCCCAGAAGCGTGGGGTCTGCCTCCAGGTGCGAACGATGACGCCGAAGAAGCCGAACTCCGCCCTGCGCAAGATCGCCCGCGTGCGCCTGACCAACCAGATGGAGGTCACGGCCTACATCCCGGGCATCGGGCACAACTTGCAGGAGCACTCGGTGGTGCTCGTCCGCGGCGGCCGGGTCAAGGACCTGCCCTCGGTCAAGTACCACATCATCCGCGGCACGCTCGACGCGGCCGGCGTGCGCGACCGCAAGCAGGGCCGCAGCAAGTACGGGGCCAAGGCCACCGCGAAGCCGGGGGCCCGCTAGATGCCGCGTCGCACGAGCATCCCGCGCAAGAGCAAGTACGAGACGATCCCGGCCAACCGGACGACGGCCCGCTTCTCGGCCAAGCTCATGAAGGGCGGCAAGCAGAACCTGGCCGAGCGCATCCTGCGCCAGGCCCTCGCCCGGGCCGAGGCCCAGGCCGCGCGTCCCGGTCTCGAGATCCTCGAGGCGGCGATGCGCAACGCGACGCCCATCATCGAAGTCAAGCCGCGCCGCGTCGGTGGCGCGACCTATCAGGTCCCGGTCGAGACCCGGGGCGACCGCCGCATGTCGCTCGGTGGCCGCTGGCTCGTCCAGACGGCCCGCAAGCGCAACGGCAAGAGCATGAGCGAGAAGCTCGCGGCCGAGCTCGTCGATGCCATGAATGGCCTCGGCGCGGCGGTCAAGCGACGAGAAGACACGCACAAGATGGCGGAGGCCAATCGGGCCTTCAGCCATTTCAAGTGGTAGAACCGGGAGCGTAAGAACACCGTGGCACGTCAGGTTCCGCTCGTCCGAACGCGGAACATCGGGATCATCGCGCATATCGACGCCGGCAAGACCACTGTCACCGAGCGGATCCTTTTCTATACGAAGAAGATCTACAAGATCGGTGAGGTCCATGAGGGCGCGGCCACGATGGACTGGATGCCCCAGGAGCAGGAACGGGGGATCACCATCACGGCCGCCGCAACGACGGCGTACTGGGGCGATTATCGCATCAACATCATCGATACGCCCGGGCACGTGGACTTCACGGTCGAGGTGGAGCGAAGCCTCCGAGTGCTCGACGGAGCGGTCGTCGTCTTCGACGGCGTGGCCGGTGTCGAACCGCAGTCCGAGACGGTCTGGCGCCAGGCCGACCGCTACGGCGTGCCGCGCTTCTGCTTCATCAACAAGCTCGACCGGACGGGCGCCGACTTCTGGCGCTGCGTCGACTCGATCAAGGACCGCCTCGGTGCGAATGCCGTGCCGATCCAGATCCCGATCGGCCGCGAGGACAAGTTCCAGGGCGTCATCGACCTGGTCGAGATGAAGGCCATCTACTACCGCGACGACCTGGGCAACAACATCGAGGTCACCGATATCCCGGCCGAGCTGGCCGAGGACGCCGCCACCCACCGGCGGACGATGATCGAGGCCGTGGCCGAGATGGACGACGAGCTGACCCACAAGTACCTCGAGGGCGAGGAGTTCACCGTCGCCGAGATCAAGCGCGGCCTGCGCCTCGGGACGCTGACCACCCGCATCATCCCGGTCCTGACCGGCTCTGCGCTCAAGAACAAGGGCGTCCAGAAGATGCTCGATGCCGTCGTCGACTACCTGCCGTCGCCGCTCGATGTGCCGCCGATGATCGGGCTCGACCCGAAGACCGGCGCGGACATCATCCGCACGCCGGACGACACCGAGCCGTTCAGCGCCCTGGCGTTCAAGATCGCCGCCGACCCGTTCGTCGGCAAGCTGGCGTTC
>JANMBS010000010.1:0-1686 GCA_031360525.1 Thermomicrobiales bacterium | reverse complement strand
GCTGCGGCTGGCGGTCGGTGGCTCGCAGAAGATCCAGGCCGCCTGGCTTCGTTTCCCGGAGTTCACCGTCGTCAAGGCTGCCCAGACGTACACGCGACTCGACGAGTTCACGTATCGCTACAAGAGCGCGACCTTTGAAGCAGACCTGACGGTCGACGACGACGGGCTCGTCACCGCCTACGCCGAATGGCGACGAACCGGCCTCGCGATAGGCCCCAACGACAGCGAGCCGCTCGACACTGCGCGCTGATCGGGATCAGCCGACGTCCGTCTGGGCTGCACCAGCCTCTACAACTAGGCCATCAGCACTCCGTAAAGGGTCCTCCATACCATCACGCCTCCAAAATGAATGGTCGGTGGTGCGAAACGTCGGTCATTCGCTCGATGCCCGGACCCGCCCTCGCCTCCTAGCGTGTCGGCAATGACCTCACCTGAGGTCGAACGAAATGAACGGAGGCACAGAAATGGCACACGCGGGTACCCCGACCGGCCTGGCACAACAGCCGGCGGCGTCAAGTTCTCTTTGGAAGTCCCTCTTCGGCTTGGTCGTCATCCTGGCGATCGGCATCGCGATGGTCATCGCCGTCCCGGTGATCACCGGCGGCCGAGCGACCACCGCCCCTGCGGTCGACCGCAGCTATGACCAGATCGAGAACGCACGCGGCGCGGCGACCCTGTCGGGCGTCACCAGCTCCAACGCGGTCGAGAAGGCCGCGGCCGCCAAGGCCCGGGCCATGTCCGGAGTCCCGGTCGACAACAGCACCACCTTGGTCGAGAACGCGCGCGCCAAGGCCCTGTCGGGCACCACGATCAACCCGACGACCTTTGACCGCACGCCCCGTGGAGCCCACGGCCAGCTGCCGTAAGCAGGCGTCAACGGAGAAGAGGGCCGGACGGATGTTCGGCCCTCTTTCCATGTCCGGGACGACCCGGACCCCCTCCGGTCGGATGGCGACGGCCCCGCGCTGCTATGGTCGAGTGCATGACCCGTAGCGCCCCATCGAAGGCTCCCGGCATGGGCGCGATCCTCCATGACGACGGCGTCACGTTTCGGGTATGGGCCCCACACGCCGACGCCGTCTTCGTGACCGGCACTTTCGACGACTGGGCCGGCGATCGAACCAAGCTCATGCCAGACGGCGACGGCTCGACCGGCACGTGGTCCGCCCGCGTCCCCGGCGTGGGGCCCGGGATGGAGTACCGCTTCACGATCCGGACGGCGGACGGCGACCTGTCGCGGATGGACCCGTATGCGCGCCAGGTCACGAATTCGGTCGGCAACAGCATCGTCTATGACCCGGACAGCTTCGACTGGGGCGACGACGCCTTCGTGATGCCGTCGTGGGACGACCTGGTCATCTACGAGATGCACATCGGCACGTTCGGCGGATCTGCCGATGCGATAGGGACATTCGACAGTGCGCGGCGCCGGTTGCGCTATCTCGCGCACCTCGGCGTGTCGGCCGTCCAGGTCATGCCCCCGCTCGAGTTCGCCGGCGACATCTCGTGGGGCTACAACCCCGCCCACCTGTTCGCGATCGAATCGGCCTATGGCGGTCCGGACGCGTTCAAGGCATTCGTGCGCGAGGCCCATTCCCGCGGGATCGCGGTGATCGTCGACGTCGTGTTCAATCACCTCGGCCCGTCGGACCTCGACCTATGGCGATTCGATGGCTGGGGCGAGGG
>JANMBS010000008.1:0-2698 GCA_031360525.1 Thermomicrobiales bacterium | reverse complement strand
CACCGCCCCGGGCCGGCGACCGACCTCGACCAGCTCCTGGCCGACGCGCGCGAGGAGGCGAAGGATCGTGGTCGTCAGCCCCCTCATCGGGGTGCCTCGGCGATATCCCCAGCGGGTGCGTCGGGTTGCGAGGAACCGGGTCCGGCCGGGTCATCGACGGCGCGCCACTCAGCTTCGACGATGTCGTTTGTCCCGGTCTGCTGGGCCCCCGCGGGCGGCGCGGGGTCGGCTGGCCGCAGCGGCGCGTCGGCGGCGGTCGTCTCCTGTTCGGCGGTCGAGACGTCGTCCTCGGTCGTCTCCCGGTCGGCGGTGGGCCGATCGTCGTCGCCGGATGCGGCCTCCGCGGCCGCCCTCTCTTCCCGATCCCGTTCCACGAGGGTCGCGAACACATCATCGAACGACGGTCGCTCCTCGCGTGCGCTGGCGACCTCGCCGCCGCGTTCTCGCACGGCCTCGACCACATCGGGGAGCGCCGTCCCGGCATCGTCAACGACGACCGTCAAGCGTCGTGGGCCGTTCTGGCGGACGCTCCGGACGAACGGCAGGCTGCCGAGCGCCTCGCCGTCGAACAACCCGGCCGTCTCGACCACGACGATGTCGCCTCCGACCGCCTTGCGACGCAACTCGTTCGGCGTGGATAGCGCGAGCAGCCGGCCGTTGGCGATCAGGGCGACCCGGTCGCAGGACTCGGCCTCGTTGACGTACTGGGTGGTCACGATCAACGTCCGGCCGGCGTCGCGCAGGCGGTGAAGCTCGGCCCAGATCGTCGTTCGCAGGATCGGGTCGATCCCCGCGGTCGGCTCGTCGAGGAAGAGGAGTGCCGGATCGTGGACCAGCGCGCAGGCCAGTTCGAGACGGCGCTGCATCCCGCCCGACAGTCGGCCGGCGCGGCGGCTCCGGACATCCCACAAGTCGACCAGCTGGAGGACATCCTTGGTCCGCCGGCGGCGGGACAAGAGGAACATCCCGAACAGCGAGCCGACGAAGTCCACGTTCTCGCGGACGGTGAGGTCCGGATAGAGCGTGAAGGACTGGGGCATGTAGCCGATCCGTTCGCGCGTCTGGCGGCGGAACTGTCGCGGTTCCTCGCCGAGGACGGTGACGGTCCCGTCGGTCGGGACCAGGGCACCGGTCAGGACCCGGATCGTCGTGGTCTTGCCCGCGCCGGACGGCCCGATGAGACCGAGGATCGCGCCGGCCGGAACGACCAGTGAGATGTCGTCGAGCGCGAGCTGGTCAGGGAACTTGACGCTCACGCCATCGATGACGACGGCGTCGGGGGCGCCGGGCGCCGACGTGGGTCCCGGGCGCCAGCTGGCTGGTGTCTCGACGAGCACGCGCGTCTCCAGGGGGTCGGGGCGCGGTCGGCGACCCTGCGCAGGAAGCGTGCCCCGTCGGCGCTTTCGGCCAGCCGTGCCGTTCTCGCGGCGCTATCGCAGCCGCATCGCAGTCTGCAACGCTCATGCGACGCGCTGCCCTGCCATCTCACGCACCGACGGTGGGCATGGCCTGTACGGTTCGGGCATGTCCTCCAGCGCAGGTGCCAGGCCGATGACCGAGTCGGATGGGCGCGCCTCGGCCCGAGCGGCCGGCCTCCGCTACTCGACCGATGCCCGACCCGGGATCGCCAGGCGGCGGGCGGGCCGCTCGTTCAGCTATCGCCGGCCCGATGGTGAGCCCGTCGCTGATCCGGCGGTCGCCGCCCGCATCCGTGCGCTGGCGATCCCGCCGGCCTGGACCGATGTCTGGATCTGCCCGGACCCGGTGGGGCACCTTCAGGCGACCGGCCGCGACGCCAAGGGCCGCAAGCAATACCGCTACCACGAGCGTTGGCGGACTGAACGCGATGACGCGAAGTTCGAGCGTCTTATCGATTTCGCGCGGGTGCTGCCGCGCATCCGCAAGCGCTGCGACGCAGATCTCACGACGACGGGCATGTCACGAGAGAAGGTGCTGGCGGCGGTCGTTCGGCTGCTCGAGACGACCCTCATCCGGGTCGGCAACGACGAGTACGCCCGGCTCAACCGCTCGTTCGGCCTGACGACGCTCAAGAACCGCCACGCCACCGTGGCCGGGACACGGGTCCGCTTTCGCTTCCGCGGCAAGTCCGGCCGGGAGCACGAGGTCGGTATCCGCGATCGGCGGTTGGCGACCGTCGTCCGACGCTGCCAGGAGCTGCCCGGCCAGGAGCTCTTCCAGTGGGTCGGTGACGACGGTGAGACACATGATGTCGCCTCGGACGACGTCAACGACTACCTGCGGGAGATCTCGGGCAGCGATATCACGGCCAAGGAGTTCCGGACCTGGGCAGGGACCGTGCTTGCATACCGGGCGTTGCGCGCCCTCGCGCCCGGCACGGACGACCGCTCATCTCGCAGGAACGTCGTCGAGGCCGTCCGTTTCACCTCTGACCGGCTCGGGAACACGCCCGCCGTCGCCCGCCGCAGCTATGTCCATCCGGCGATCCTGGAGGCATACATGGACGGCTCGGTCGGTGGCGCCCTGCTCGAGGCCGCTGAGGACCAGGCCGATCCGCCCTCCGCGCCCGATCCACGAGAGGAGCGGCAGGTCGTTGCGCTCCTGCGGAAGCGCGTGGCGGACGGCCAGAAGAAGTCCCGCAGGAAGACTGGAGCCCGCGCCGACGGCTGACTGAAGAGGCTGGGCCGGACGCGACTGCGGCTGGCGGCTGGGGCGAGGG
>JANMBS010000083.1:0-10659 GCA_031360525.1 Thermomicrobiales bacterium | reverse complement strand
AACGTGTCCACGTAGGCGATCCCCCGGTCGGCCGCCAGCTGCGCCATGGCGGCGTTCGCGGCCACGACGGCATCGTGTTGCTGGTGCGGGTCGCCGTAGTCCAGGCCGGCCGGAGTCACCGTGTAGTCAGGGATCGCCACGGTCGCGATGCGGCCGGCGGGCAGGCGCTCCAGGAGCCCGTCGAGGATCGCCACGACATTCGCCGCATAGCTCGCCCGCACCACGCCCTGGACGACGTCGTTGACGCCGATGAGAAGCGTCACGAACTCGGGCCGCAGGTCCTGGAGTGCCGGCAACTCGTCCCGGATGAGGTCGGCCGTGGTGTAGCCGTTGACGCCGAGGTTGGCGACGAGGTCGAGCGTCGGCGCGGCCCGTCCGAGCGCGGCGACGAGCTGGTCCGGCCACCGCTCAGTGGCCGCGACCGACGTCCCGATCGTGTACGAGTCGCCGAGCGCGACGTAGCGCATGCTCAGACCCTGACCCGCAGCGCCTCGAGGCCGCGCAGGACGAAGGTCGGCTTCCAGCGCGGGCTCTCGATGGGCTCCAGCCGGGGCACCCGTCGGAGTAGCGTCCCGAACGCGATTCCCAGTTCCAGCTTGGCCAACGGGGCGCCGAGGCAGTAGTGGATGCCGGCACCGAACGACAGGTACGGGTTCGGGTCGCGGCCGAGGTCCAGGGTATCCGCGTCGGGGAACGCCGCCGGATCCCGGTTCGCCGAGCCGAACAGCAGGGCGACCTCGCCGCCACGCGGTATCTGGAGCCCCTCGATCTCGATCGGTTCGAGGACCCAGCGCTCGAAGAGCGAGAGCGGCGTGTCGAAGCGCAGGAGCTCCTCGATGGCAGTCGGCAGGAGACCCGGATCGGCGCGCAGGCGGGCGAGGGCAGCAGGATGGCGGAACAGGGTCCACCAGCCGTTGCCGGCCCCGTTGACGGATGCCTCGTGGCCGGCGTTGAGGAGGAGGACGCAGGTCGCGACGAGCTCGGTCTCGGTCAGCGTGTCGCCGTCGTCGACGACCGCTGCCAGGGCGCTGATGAGGTCGTCCCCCGGCCGCGCCCGTCGTTCCGTGAGGAGGCTGCGCAGGTAGGCACCGAACTCCTCGCTCGCCCTGACCGCCCGGCGGGCCGAGTCGTCGGACGGATTGAGCTCGTACATCAGGCAGAAGTCAGCCGACCACGGCCGGAGGTGGTGACGGTCGGCCTCGGGGATGCCCAACAGCTCGGCGATGACCGTGACCGGGAGGGGCTCGGCGAAGTCGGCGATGAGGTCGACCTCTCCCGCGCCCTCGAAGCCGTCGATCAGGCCATCGACGACCGCCTGGATCCGGGTCCGCATCGCCTCGACCGTCCGTGGCGTGAACGCTTTCAGGACCAGTCGCCGGATGCGCGTGTGGTCAGGTGGCTCGAGGTCGAGCATCCCCGCGTCGTTGAGTTCGTGGAACGGGGCGTGCCAGGCCGGCGGTTCAGGGCGGCCCATCTCCGCGTGCGTGGCCTGGTGGAGATAGGTCCGTCCCAACCGCCGGTCCCGGAGCAGCCGATTGACGTCGGCATGGCGCGAGATGAGCCACTGGCCCGTCTCGGGGTTCCACAGGATGGGATGCTCGTCGCGCAACCGCTGGTAGACCGGATATGGGTCGGCGATGAACGCCTGGGCGGCGGGATCGAACCCGAGGTCGGCCGGGGTGACCGAGGTCGCGCGTCCCAGGCTCACGCGAAACTCCCGACCGCTTCGACGACCATGTCGATGAGCCGCTCACGATCGATCGACACCCCGACCTCGGCGTTGACCGGCCGTCCGGCCAGGCCTTCCTCGTCGGCGACCGTGCGCCCCCGGCTATGGACCCCGGCTGTCTCGACGTCGACGCGCAGTGGCCGCCCGACGACCAGGTCGGGATCGGCCAGCCAGGCCACCGCGACCGCGTCGTGGATCGGCGGCCCGTCCCAGCCGTAGCGGTCGCGGTGGTGGACCGCGAAGAAGCGCATGAGGTCGGCGAACACCCGACCGGGTCGCGTGCCCAGACCCTCCAGCCGGGCGATGTCCGCCGGCAGCACCAGAGCCTGGTGAGTGACGTCGAGGCCGGACATCTGGATCGGGATCCCCGAGTCGAAGACGATCGCGGCCGCCTCCGGATCCGCCCAGATGTTGAACTCGGCGGCGGCGGTGGTGTTGCCTGCCCCGAGCGAGCCGCCCATCAGTGAGATGGCTCCGATCCGCTGGTGGATCGCCGGCGCGGCCCGCACCAGCAGGGCGATGTTGGTCAACGGACCGGTGGCGACCAGCGTGACCGGGTCGCCGGCGTCGCGGAGCAGCGAGCCCATCAGTTCCAGCGCGGTCAGGTCGACTTGGCCGACCGCGGGCTCGGGCAGGTCCGCACCATCAAGCCCGGAATCGCCATGGAACTCGACCGGGACCCACGGATCGCGCAGGATCGGACGGTCGGCGCCGGCCGCGACCGGCACGTCGGTCCGCCCGAGCAAGGTCAGGACGCGCAGGGCATTGCGGGTCGTCCGATCGAGCGGGGCGTTGCCTGCGACGGTCGTGATCGCGAGGAGTCGGAGCTCCGGTCGGGCCAGCGCGAGGGCGATCGCGAGCGCATCGTCATGGCCCGGGTCGCAGTCGAGGATGATCGGGGTCGTGGCCACCCGCGAAGCCTAGCGCAGCCGTTCGACGAGGCGCCGACCGCGTTCCATGCCTCCGCTTGCCGCCCAAGCCTCGCGGTCGCTAAGATGCGCGCCAGCGGTCGGCCGGGAGGGTCGACTGTATCCGGCCGACACGATCCCTGGTCAGCTGACCGCCGCGGACGTTCCGGTCCTGGACCTTGAGGAGGACACATGCGCATCCGCAGCACCGGACTGGCCCTGTTCGCCGGGCTGTCCATCTTCGTCGCCGCCTGTAGTACAGGTGGGGCGAGCTCGTCACCGGCCGCTTCGACGGCCGCGTCGACGGCACCGTCCGCCGCCGCGTCGGCAGGCGCCCCGGCGTCCGCCGCAACCAAGTCGGACCTCAAGATCGGCGTCGTCACCGACGTCGGCACCGTCAACGACAAGAACTTCAACGAATACACGTTCGTCGGTGCCCAGCAAGGCGCCGCCGCCATCGGTGCCGATCCGCCCCCGGTCGTCGTTCCGACCTCGGACGCAGACTACGCGCCGCTCATCCAGGCGTTCGTCGACCAGAACTTCGACGTCATCGTCGCAGCCGGCTTCAACCTGGTCCCGGCGACTGCGGCCGCGGCCAAGGCCAATCCCGACATCTGGTTCATCGGCGTTGACCACTCCCCGTGCATCAAGGCGACGGGCGACGTCGATCCGACCTTCGCCGACTGCTCGGGCGACGTCTCCACGCTGCTGCCGAAGTACATCGCGGTCAACTACGCGGAGGACCAGGCGGGTTACCTCGCCGGCATCGTCGCCGGCCTGGCCACCAAGTCCAATACCATCGGCGCGGTCGCCGGCGTGTCGCTGTGCGGCCCGTGCATCCGCTATATGCAGGGCTATGAGCTCGGCGCCAAGTCGGTCAACCCCGGCGTCACGGTGAAGTCGGCGTTCGTCTCCGACAGCGACTTCAAGGTCGGCTTCGCTGATCAGGCCGCCGGCAAGACGTTCGGCGACCAGTTCATCAAGCAGAACAAGGGTCTCGACGTCCTATTCCAGGTCGCCGGTCTGACCGGCAACGGCCTGGTCGATGCGGCCTGCGCTGCGAAGATCAACGCCATCGGCGTCGATGTCGACCAGCACGAATCGTACCCGGCCTCGCAGGCGTGCATCCTGACCAGCGCCGAGAAGCACCTAGCCAAGTCCGTCTCTGACGAGATCGCGGCGATCGCCGGCGGCACGGCCAAGGGTGGTCTCACCTTCTTCAACGCAACGAACGAGGGCATCGGCGTCTCGCCCCTCTACGATGCGGCGAGCAAGCTTCCGGCCGATATCCAGGCCAAGATCGATGAAGCCACTGCCGCCATGAAGGCGGGCACGCTCACGACCTGCCCCGCGAAGTGCGGGCAGCTCCCGGTCTCGCAGTAGACCATCCCACGCGCCGCTCTGAGCGGACCGACCGATCTCCGGTCGGTCCGCTCTTTCGTTCCCAGGCTGATGAGGGACGATCGACCAGATGACCAGCGAGGCGACACCGGCCGAGGTCCCGGACATCGACGTCCCGGTGGTGGAAGCCCCCGCTCTCGAGATGCGCGGCATCACGAAGCGCTACCCGGGCGTCGTCGCCAACGACGGCATCGACCTCGACGTGCGGCCAGGCGAGATCCACGCGCTGCTCGGCGAGAACGGCGCCGGCAAGACCACGCTGATGAACATCCTCTACGGGCTGGCCAAGCCCGACGAGGGCACGATCCTGCTCGACGGCACAGAGGTCACCCTGACCGGCCCCTCGGACGCCATCGCCCGCGGGATCAGCATGGTCCACCAGCACTTCATGCTGGTCCCGGTCCTCTCCGTTGCCGAGAACATCATCCTCGGCGAAGAGACGATGGCCAACCCGGTCTTCCTCGACCGCAACGAGGCTGACCGCCGGATCGTGGAGCTTGGCCGCCGGTTCGGCTTCGAGGTCGATCCGGACATCAAGGTCGGGTCCCTGTCGGTCGGCTGGCAGCAACGGGTCGAGATCCTCAAGGCGCTCTACCGCGACGCCAAGATCCTCGTCCTTGACGAACCGACGGCGGTCCTGACGCCCCAGGAGACCGAGGAGATCTTCGAGGTCCTGCGCCGCCTCGCCGCCCAGGGCCACAGCATCGTCTTCATCAGCCACAAGCTCTACGAGGTCCTCGAGATCGCCGACCGGATCACGGTCATCCGGCGCGGCAAGGTCGTCGGCCAGCGGATCCCGTCCGAAACCAACGAGGAGGACCTGGCCGAACTGATGGTCGGCCGCGAGGTCTCGCTGACGGTCGACCGCGGGGAATCCCATCCGGCCGGACCCGTGCTCGGCGTCGAGGGCCTGGTCGTCAAGGACGACCGCGGCTCCGAGGTCGTCCACGGCATCAACCTCGATGTCCGGGCCGGCGAGATCCTCGGCATCGCGGGGGTCGCTGGCAACGGACAGGACGAACTGGTCGAGGCGCTTGTCGGGCTGCGCAAGCCGGCCGGTGGGAGGGTCACTCTCGACGGAAACGACATCACCGGCCATGGCTCACGGGATGTCTATGCGGCGGGCGTCGCCTACGTCCCGGCGGACCGCCATCGTTTCGGCCTGGTGCTCCCCTTCTCGATCGCAGACAACCTCGTCCTGACCTCGTACCACCGGCCTCCCTATGCCCGCGGGATCCTGCGCAACGACGCGGCCATCCACGCGACCGCCGAGGAACGTGTCAAGGAATTCGACATCCGGACGCCGTCGGCCGAGGCCCGGGCGGCGACGCTCTCCGGCGGCAACCAGCAGAAGGTCGTCGTCGCCCGCGAGTTCGCCCGCGACCTGCGCCTGCTGGTCCTCGACCAGCCGACCCGCGGACTGGACGTCGGCAGCATCGAGTTCATCCACAAGCAGACGATCGCCAAGCGCGACGCCGGGACGGCGATCCTGCTGATCTCGGCCGAACTGGACGAGATCCTCGAGCTGTCTGACCGGATCGCCGTCATCTACCGCGGCAAGCTGGTCGGCATGGTGGACGGCCGGAGGGCCGACAAGAATGAGGTCGGCCTGCTGATGGCCACGGGCGGGCGGGAGACCGCCGCCGAGGGCGCTCAGTCGGGCCGCGACACCGATCCGGGTACGACCGCCTCCGCCGACGAGACCAGGACGTGAGCAGGGCGCGCCGCGTCTGGGCGATCATCGCCCTGCCGCTGATCTCGATCGTCCTGTCCGTCATCGTCGGCTCGCTGGTCATCATCTTCTCGGAGTGGCTGGTCGCCGGCCAACTGAACCCGGGCCTTGCCCTCAAAGCCTACGGCGCTCTGATCAGCGGCTCCGTCGGGTCGTTCAACGCGATCGTCAATACGCTGGTCGCGACCGTGCCGCTCCTGCTGGGCGGCCTGTCGGTCGGCCTCGCGTTCAAGGCCGGCCTGTTCAACATCGGAGCCCAGGGCCAGTTCCTGATGGGCGCCCTCGGCTCGGTGATCGTCGGCATCCAACTGCGCGAGTCGCCGGCAGTCATCGCAATCCCGGTCGCCCTCGCCGCAGGGATGCTCTTCGGTGCGTTCTGGGGCTTCATCCCCGGCTTCCTCAAGGCGACCCGTGGCGCCCATGAGGTCGTCACCACGATCATGCTCAACTTCATCGCCATCGCATTCCTGGCGTTCATGGTCAGCGGGCCGCTCGACGTCGAGGGTTCGCCGTCGCCGATCACGCTCAATGTGGGGAACGCGGCGCTGCCGATCATCCTGGGCAGGAACGGACATCTCGGGCTGATCATCGCCCCGATCATGGCGATCCTCTACGGGTTCCTCCTGTTCCGCACCACGCGCGGCTTCGAGATCCGCGTCGCCGGCGCGAGCCCGGATGCCGCGCGCTACGCCGGGATGTCGCCCAAGCGGCTCATCATCTGGACGATGTCGGTGGCCGGGATGCTGGCCGGCATGGCCGGAGGACTGGAACTCCTCGGGACGACCCACCACATGACCGCGTCGTATGGGACGACGGTCGGGTTCGACGCGATCGCCGTGGCGCTCCTCGGGCGAACCAGCCCGATCGGGATCGTGCTGGCTGCGCTGCTGTTCGGGGCGCTGCGCAGCGGTGCGGCCGCGATGCAGATCCAGGCTGGGGTCCCCGCCGAGCTGGTCGGTGTCCTGCAGGCCACGATCCTATTCTTCCTGGTGGCTAGCCCGGTCATCAAACGTGTCTTCCGACTGAAGGGTGCTGACACCGGCCTCGAGGAGGCCGGCACGATGACGAGTACGTACAGCGGCGCAGCGAAGATCGCCTGATGGACCAAATCCTGTACGGCATTCCCCTCATCGGGCTCGTCTTCGAGTTCATCGGTTACCTGATCGCCGTCCTGCCCATCATCGCCCCGATCACCTATTCCGCGGCGGTGCCGATCGCCTTCGCCGCCCTGTGTGGCGTAATGTGCGAACGTTCGGGCGTCGTCAACATCGGCATCGAGGGCACGATGCTGGTCGCGGCATTCGTCGGTTGGTCGGCGGGCGTCTTCCTGCTGCCGATCCTGGGCAGCGAAGGCGGGCCGATCTTCGGCGCTTCGCCGGCCATGCTCGTCGCGTTGCTGCTGGCGATCCTGGCCGCGGTCGTCGTCTCGGCCCTGCACGCATGGCTCTCCATATCCGTGCGGGCGGACCAGATCATCAGCGGCACGATCATCAATATCGCCGCGTTCGGCATCACGGGTTACCTGAACACGCTCCTCGCCAAGAGCTCACCGACCGGAGCCGGGGCGTTCACGGCCTGGACCCCGCCCGAATTCCTCACGACCCTTCCGTTCGTCGGGTGGATCTTCACCACGCTCTTCGCCCAGGGCCCGTTGACGATCTCTCTGCTGTTCATCGTCATCGGCTTCCAGATCCTGCTCTTCCGGTCGCGCTGGGGGCTGCGCAGCCGCGCCGTGGGCGAGCATCCTCGGGCCGCCGAGACGGTCGGGATCGACGTCATCCGGCTGCGCTACCGGAACGTCCTCGCCGGCGGCGTGCTGGCCGGCCTGGGCGGTGCATTCCTGAGCATGGAGGCGACCGCCTCGTTCCAGCAGGGGATGACGGCCGGTCGCGGGTTCATCGGGTTGGCCGCGATGATCGTCGGACGCTGGACCCCGTTGGGGGCGTTCGGGGCCGCGCTGCTGTTCGCGTCGTCGGTGGGCATCAGCCAGTCGATCAAGATCGCTCCCCCGCCGGGCCAGCTCGGCGACATCCTGACCTCCCTGCCGGGGCAGTTCTTCGATGCGCTCCCGTACCTCGTCACGATCGTGATCCTGGCCGGCGTCGTCGGACGCAGCATCCCGCCAGCCGCAGACGGGCAACCGTACGAACGCGAGGCCGCGACCTGACACGCGCGGAGCGCGATCGGGCCGCCGCCTTCCTTGACCTCGAGGAAGGGCGCGGGCCGGTCCCGGTCCTGGACGACGCGGGCATCGAGCGAGTCATGCGGGCGACCCGCAGGATCGCCGTTGTCGGGGCGTCGTCGAACCGCGCGCGGCCGTCGTACGCGGTCTTCCGCTACCTCGTCCAGCAGGGGTTCGAGTGCGTCCCGATCAACCCCAACGAGCGCGACGTCCTCGGCGTGCCGGCCTTTCCGACCCTGGCCGCCGCGGTCGCCGAGACCGGGCGATTCGACATGGTCGACCTGTTCCGTCGCTCGGAACTGTGCATCCCTCATGCACGCGAGGCGGTCGCAACCCAGACCAAGGTCCTGTGGCTCCAGCTGGGCGTCGTCGCTTGGGACGCGGCGCGGGTGGCGCACGACGCGGGGCTCGCGGTCGTCATGGATCGCTGTACCGCGATCGAGTGGCGCCGGATCGTCAGGCGGTAGGAGGCCGACGCGGAGCCCAGGTGGCCCTCAGCGGATGAGAAACCCCAGGAACACCAGCACCACCCCCGCGATCGCGATGCCGGCGCCGATCTGGGCCTGACGGCGGAGCACCGCCATCGCCACCGACGCCCCTGTCGTGCTGTCGTCGCGGACGCCACCGCGCCACGCCCCGTAGCGTGCGGCATTCTGGTCCTGCGCCTTGAGCGCCTGGTAGCGCACCCACGGCGCGCGGGCACGCGTGTAGCCGATCCCGATGAGGGCCACGCCGGCCAGCCACAGCACGATATTCAACGGCCCCACCCGGTCAACCCTCCTCTGGTCGCTCCGCCTCGAGACGTTCGCGTACGGTCGCCTGGACGAGCGCGGCGTTGGCCTGGCCGCGGGTCGACTTCATGACCTGCCCGACGAGGAACCCGACGGCCTGCGCCTTGCCGGCCCGGTAGTCTGCGACCGCCGCGGGGTTCGCGGCGAGGACATCGTCCACCGCCGCGGCGACCGAACCACTGTCCGAGATCTGACGGAAGCCGCGCGCGGCGATGATCGTCGCTGCGGCCTCGCCCGACGTCGCGTGCGTTTCGAGCACCTCGCGGCCCTGGGCGCGCGAGATAGTGCGGGATCCGACGGCCACGACGATCGCTCCGAGCTCGGCCGGCACGACCGTGACCGGGGCGCTCGCGGCGTTGCGAAGGCGCAGGTACTCGCCGGTGACCCAGTTCGCGACGGGCTTGGCCTCGAGCCCGGGAACGGCCGTCATCGTCGCCTCGAACAGCGCCGACGCGTCGGGATCGGCGACCAGGACGGCAGCGTCGTACGGGCTGAGCCCGATCACGTCGCGGTAGCGCGTCCGGCGAGCCCCCGGCAATTCGGGCAGGTCGGCCCGGATCCGGGCGAGCCAGTCGGCGTTCAGATGGAGCGGTGGCAGGTCCGGCTCGGGGAAGTAGCGGTAGTCGTCGGAGGTCTCCTTGACCCGCATCCGGTAGGTCTCGCCGCGCTCCTCCGACCAGCCGCGCGTCTCCTGGAGGAGCGGCTCGCCGGCGTCCAGGGCCGCCGCCTGGCGCTCGATCTCGAACGCGATCGCCCGCTCCACGGCCCGGAACGAGTTCATGTTCTTGACCTCGACGCGGGTCCCGAACGGCTCGGTCCCGCGCGGCCGGAGGGAGACGTTCGCCTCGACCCGCATCTGGCCACGCTCCATGTCCGCGTCGGACGCCCCGATCGAGCGCAGCAGCAGCTGGAGCTCCTCGGCATAGCGGCGTGCCTGCTCGGCGGTGCGGATCTCGGGTTCGGTGACGATCTCCATCAGCGGCGCCCCGGACCTGTTGAAATCGACCAGGCTGACCTTGCGGCCGGCGGCGTCCGTGGCGTGGACGAGCTTGGCCGTGTCCTCCTCGAGATGGGCCCGGGTGATGGCCACGGTGAACGGGCCCTCCGAGGTGTCGAAGGTCAGCTTCCCGAGCGACGCCAGCGGCAGGTCGTACTGGCTGATCTGGTAGCCCTTCGGCAGGTCCGGGTAGAAGTAGTTCTTGCGGTCCCAGCGGGTCGCCGCCGGGGCGGTCGCCGCGATGGCGGCGCCGGTGGCCAGGACGTGTTCGACCGCCCGCTTGTTGATCGTCGGCAGGGCCCCCGGCAGACCCAGGCAGACCGGGCAGACGTGCGTGTTCGGTGGGTCGCCCTCGTAGTCGGTCGAACAGCCGCAGAACATCTTCGATGCGGTGCGCAGCTGGCTGTGGACCTCGATGCCGATGACGGCCTCGTAACGCTCGAGGGTCGGGCTCGTTGTCAAGCGCGTCGGTCCAGCGCGGATCGGGGGTCCATGACCGCTAGTTTCGCATAGCGTCGCCGCCACATACGTCAGCCAGGCGACTCAGGCTTGGGCGCGCTCCACGAACCGCCCGATCCGCCGGAGGGCCTCCTCCAGGCGCTCGTACGAAGTCGCGTAGCACATCCGCACGTGCCCGGCCCCCGACGGCCCGAAGGCACTCCCCGGCACGGCCGCCACCCGCTCCTCGGTCAGCAGTCGCTCCACGAACGTCTCGTCGTCGAGTCCGGTCGAGCCGATCCGCGGGAAGGCATAGAAGGCGCCGCGCGGCTCGAACGTCTCGAGTCCGAGGGCGTTCAGCCCGTCGACGATGAGGCGGCGGCGGCGGTCGTACTCCGCCAGCATCCGGGCGACGTCCGCCTCTCCCTCGACGATCGCGGCGAGCGCCGCGTCCTGGGCCGTGGTCGGTGCCGACATGATC
>JANMBS010000081.1:0-1822 GCA_031360525.1 Thermomicrobiales bacterium | reverse complement strand
AAACGCCCTCGATCCGCTTGGTCGAGCAGCTGGACGTGTTCGATCTTGGGCATGAACGGGACGCGCGCCGCTGTCCCCTCCAGCGCATCGAGCGCCGCCCGGACGGCCGCGTCCCCGATGGCGTGGATCTGGGTGGCGATGCCACCGAGGGCGGCCCGTTCGACGAGCTCCCGGAGACGCTCGGGTTCGGTGTTCCAGACGCCGCGGCGCTGCTCGGGCGGGAGCGGACGGTCGGGTTCGGGTTCGACATCGGCCAGCAGGGCCGCGGTGCGGGATCCGAGCGACCCATCGGCGAAGCATTTCATCCAGCCGATGCGCGCCCGCCCGTCCGGATCGTGCCCGAGGACCGCAGCGCTGCGTAGGGCGCCGGCAAGCGCCGTCTCGAGCGCGTCGTCGCGAAGCGAGGCCTTCACCCGGAGCGGCAACCGGCCGGTCTCGGACAGGCGGGCATATGCCGGGTATGACCACTCAAGATCCGGGTCGGGGGCGAGTCCGGCCGGATCGTGGACCTCGACGATGCCCAGGCTCAGCAGATCGTGCGAGACGGCGATGAGGGCCGCTTCCAGGTCCGCCTGCTCCATCGATGGGATGCGCGAAGTGACGAGCCGGGTGGCCGACTCCAACAGGGCGCCTTCGGGCTCACCATCGGCTGTCCGCCGGATGACGCCGCCGGGCGGGTCGGGCGTGTCGCGGGTCACCCCGGCCGCCTCGAGCGCGGCACGGCTCGCCAGCAGCGCGTGGTGGTCGTGCGCCCACAACGCCGCGCGCCGGCCCGGCGCCGCCGGCTCGAGGTCGTCGGCGGTCGGCCAACGGCCCCAACGGTCGACGTCCCAGCCGTGGCCTTCGAGCCAGGCCGCGGGATCGCCAAGGGCCAGATGGGCGGCACGGACGCGCTCCAGACCGTCGTCGATCGTGGCGGCATCGGTCAGGTCGATCTGGCGGGTCGCTGCCGCCACGCGGGCGAGGTGGAGGTGCGCGTCGGTGAGTCCCGGGATCGCGACCTCGTCGGGGTCGAGGGCGATCCGCTCGGTGAACGGGTCCGCGCGTGTCTCGAGGTAGACCGCGGAGCCGGCGTACGCCACCCGCCCATCACGGATGCCGATCGCCTCGACCCAGCCGAACCCGCTCTCTCCGGACAGCGTGGCGATCCGACCGGTGATCAGGGTATCGAGGGGCACGCCGTCAGGGTAGTGGGTCGGCGAGGAGCGCCGCCAGCCCGTCGCGGTCGAGGCCGGCGCCGAGGCCGAGCGCCAGCGCGACCCTGGCCTTGACCGCGCACAGGTGGCCGACCGGCAACGCGCCGGCACGGATCCAAGTCGCGCCGCCGCCCGGGAACGCGTATGCGGCCCCGGCCCGACCCGACGGGCAGCGTGTTGCGAGGGCGACCGGCAGGCCCGCCTGCATGGCCCGTTGCGCGGCGGCCAGGAGCGCCGGATCCGTGTTCCCGGCGCCGGTCGCGGCGACCACGATGCCGTCCGCCCCGGCCGCGACCGCGGCGTCGAGCAGTGACCCGTCCATCGCGACGGTGGCCGTGATCAGGTGGACCCGTTCGGCGGCTCGGTCCGTCTCGACGTGTCGCCGAGCGGCGCGCCGGCGGAAGTGTGCGACCTCGCCCGCCTGGACCCGCCCGAGCGAGCCGCCGTTCGGGCTCGCGAACGTGTCGAGCGCCGACGCATGCATCTTGACCACGTCGTCGGCCGGCTCGATGGTCCCGGCCAGGCAGACCACGACGCCGGCGCCGCTCAGCGACGCGGCCGCCGCGACGGTCACTGCGTCGCGCAGGTTCGCCGGCCCGTCGAAGCTCGCCTCGTCCGACGCACGC
>JANMBS010000070.1:0-4176 GCA_031360525.1 Thermomicrobiales bacterium | reverse complement strand
GCGGCGAGCCAGTCGTATTGCAGTTCGCGCTCTCGGTCGCGGGCGACCTCAAGCGCGTACATGGTCCAGGGATGCATGAGGTGGTCTCCGATCATGGTTCTGTTCACCGGTGGTGGTCGTCCGGCAGCTTGTCCCGGGAGTCCTCACCCCAGGCGACCGCGGCGGCGTCGAACGCGCCGAGCCCGATGACCAGAAGGGCGATGATGATAAAGATGCTCACGGCGCGGCTCCTTTCGATGTGCTAACCCGTTTTTATGGCTTGATCGGTTACTAGGTGAACCTTACCCTCTTGCGCGTAACCTGTCAAGTGTTATAGAGTGGTTATCTCATGAACATTCACACGGCCCCCGATCTCGTCCACCGGGGTCACGCCCATGACGTGGATCTGGACGACACCTTCGACTTCCTGAACACCGACGACACCGAAAATGGTTTCCCCGTCGACAAGCTCCCGACCCTCGACGATGCGCTCGCGTGGTTCGTCGACCGGGGCGTCATCCACGTCGAGGGCGCCAACAGAGTCCGCGCCCAGGTCTCGAGCCACGACCCGCTGATGGTGCGCGATCTGGCCAGGGTCCACGCCGTTCGGTCTGCGCTCCGCGAGGTCGCCCATTCGATCGCGGAAGAGCGCGCGCCAGACACCGGCGCCCTCGAAACCATCAATCGAGCACTGCACGCCCGCCAGGTGATCGAGCTCGTTCCGGCGCCTGACGGCTGCTATGTCGACCATCGCCACGTCGGCGATCCGGTCGACGACGCGCTCGCTCGGCTCGCAGACCCGCTCGTCACCGAGTTGACCGCCGGTCACCCGGAGCGGATCAAGGTCTGCGCGAGCGATACCTGCGAATGGATCTTCTACGACGCCTCACGAACGAGCCGCCGGCGCTGGTGCGACATGGCGACCTGCGGCAACCGGGCGAAGGCGGCACGCCACCGTGCGCGCGAGCGTGCCGCGCAGGCACCCGCGAGCGCCGCCGACGGCGCAGACACTGCTGCCGCCGAGTCGGTGCCTCTGTCCTGACCCGCTCCTAGGCGCGCTCGAGGATCGAGCGGACCTCCGTCGCGAGGCGGGTCATCGATTCCTCGTCGTACGGCGACGGGAACCCGGCGATCAGGTGCCGGTAGCCGATGCCGAGGTAGGGGAGCAGCATCTCCGCGACATCCTCGGGCGTCCCGACCGGTTGATCGGTCCAGAGCCTGGCATTCCCGTTTCCCGCGAACGACTCGGCATGGACACGTTCCGCGTCGGCGCGCGAGTCGCGGATGACCACGGTCCCGATATTGGTGGTCCGCTCGATCTCGGCCGGATCGCGGCCGACCGTCTCGCAATGCTGGAGCAGGATGGCTTCCTTGCGACGCACCCCCTCAAGCCCGCCACCGACGTTGTTGGCATCGGCGTAACGGGCGACCAGCTTGAGCGTCACCTGCTCGCCACCACCACCGACCAGCAAGGGCATGTGTTCCTGGATCGGTGGCGGATCGTTGCGCACAGCCTTGGCGGTGTAGCGCGGGCCTGATGCGGTCGGCCGTTCGCCGTGGAGCATCCCGCGCATGATCGGGAGCGCCTCGCCGAGCCAGCGCAACCGCTCCGGGAAACCGCTTCCGAACGCGATCCCGAACGCCTCGTGCTCCTCTTCGAACCAGGCCGCCCCGATGCCGAGGATCGCCCGGCCGTTGGAGATGTGGTCGAGGGTCGTGGCCATCTTCGCGGTCAGGGCCGGCTCACGGAACGGGTTGGCACCCACCATCAACCCGATCCGGATGCGCTCCGTCGCCTGCGCCCAGGCGGCGAGCGTCAGCCAGCCCTCGAACATCGGTCCACTCGAGTTGCCCTGGATCGGATACAGGTGATCCCACGTCCAGAGCGTGTCGTAGCCGAGCCGGTCGGCCCGCTGCCCGGCCGCCAACAGGCTCGGCCAGTCGGTGTACTGGTTCCAGCAGAGCGCACCGAGCGTGACATGGGACACGGCGGACCTCCATGGGTGGGCATCGTCGGACGTCCAAGGGTAGCGGAGCAATTTGCCAGGATGTCGAGAAACCTCTTGACAGGCCGTCCCGGTCGGCGTATATATCGCACATCGATATATCGACGGTCGTACGAACAGGAGCGGAGATGGAGCCAACCATCCCGGAATTCGGGCGGTTCGCGGAGCCGTCCCTGCTCATCCTCGTCAGTCTGTCCGATGGCCCAAAGCATGGCTACGCGATCATGACCGACGTCGAACAGGCGACCGGCCGGCCGCTCGGACCGGGGACCCTCTACGCGGCTCTCGCCCGCCTCGAGGAACGCGGCATGATCGAGGCGCTCACGCCGGTCGACCGGCGCCGGCCGTACCGCCTGACCGCGGTCGGGGCCGCCAACCTCACCGAACAACTCCACGGCCTGTCGGCGTTCGCCCGACATGGCCTCAAGCAGCTCGGCGTGACCGAGCCATGAGGACGCTGCTCATCCGCTGCTATCCCGCCGCGTGGCGGGAGCGCTACGGCGACGAGTTCGCGTCCATCCTCGACGAACGACCACTCGGCCCGTTCGACGTCGCCGACATCCTGCTCGGCGCCCTGGACGCGCGGCTCAGGCTCCGCGACCGCCGAGCTGACGTCATTGAAGGAAAGGGGTTCAGCATGTCGCTCCGCATCGGAGGCATCGCGGCGATCCTCGGGGCCGTGTCCCTGGCGACCGCGTGGTTCCTTGGTTCCGGCCTCTTCGCAGTCGCTGACACATTCGCCGGATTCCTGTTGCTCCTGGGCTTGGGCCTGCTGCTCGTGGCGGTCGCCGGCCTCACCGGATTCCAGGCACGGACCGACCCCGTGGCATCTTGGGCGGCCTTCGCCCTTCTAGCGGTCGGGACGATCATCGCCATGGTCGCATTCGTCGGAGCGGCGACACTGGGCGGAGACGGGTACTGGAACCTCGGTACTCTCGGCCTCCTGATCGCGATCTTCGGAACGCTCCTCTTCGCGATCGTGACGTACCAAACGGCGGCCCTGTCGCGCGGCGCGGCGCTCCTGCTCGCCGCCGGCTCGGTCCTCCCGTTCGCTGCGATGGTCTCGAACCTGATGATCCTCACCGTCGCCGCCCTCGTGTGCTTCCTTCTGGGCTGGTTCCTGCTCGGTGTCCAGGCGATCCGTCTGGATCGGCCGGCGACCGATCCACGACCCGCCTGAGCGATCAGCCTGCCCGGTGAGCGAGCTGGGCGGCGATCGCCGCCCGGACCCACGGCGCCCCGGCATCCTCGACCGAGCGCGCCTTGATATGGCGGACCCGCACCCCGGTGCCTTCGATCCGGCCGTCCGGATCCGGCAGGTCGGAGCCGTCGGCGAGTTGCAGGTTGACGTGGCCCTTGTGCGGGATGATCGCGAACGAGAAGTCGCGCATCGAACGCCCCGACCCGATGGCAAGCAACCCGTCAGCAGGGTCGAAGGTCTCGATGGCGGCCGGGAACGCTTCCAACACGGTCAGGCGCAGGGCCCGGGCGATCTCGGCCACGGTGCGCGTCGTCGCATCCAGGTAGCGGTCGAACGCGAGGGCGTCGTCCGAGATCACCGGACGACGAGATTGACGAGCTTGCCGCCTCCGGCCACGACGATGCGGTCCGGCGTACGCCCGTCGAGGATCGCCTTGATCCTGTCGCGGGCCAGGACCGCCGCTTCGATATCGGCCGGGGAGGCATCGGCGGGCACGATGACCTTGTCGCGCAGCTTGCCGTTGACCTGGACCGGGATCTCGCGCGTCGATTCGGTGACAGCGGCGGGGTCGACCTCCGGCCAGGACTGGTCGTGGATCGAGACCCACGGCTCGCCGGCCGCCGCGAGACGGCGGCTCCACAGCTCTTCCGTGATATGTGGCGCGGCGGGCGCAAGCATCAGCAGCAGGAGGCGGATCGCCTCGTCCCACTCGGGTGCGCCCGCGACGGCGGTCCCGCGGTAGTGGAACAGCGTGTTCGCCAGCTCCATCAGCTTGGCGATCATCGTGTTGAAGCGGAACGCCTCGTAGTCGGCGGTGACGTCGCGCAGCGTCTTGTGGGCGGCGGATCGCAGCACGGTCCGGGCGTCGGCCTCGGACTCGCCGGCCGGCAGAGAGCCCGCATCGGGGTCGCCGGGCTCGCGCCCGTGGGCATCGAGCAGCAGCGTCCAGACCCGATTCAGGAAGCGATGGACGCCACCGATCCCGGTCGG
>JANMBS010000044.1:0-2304 GCA_031360525.1 Thermomicrobiales bacterium | reverse complement strand
GCGCTCCCCCAGCTCGATCCGATGGGGGTGCGCTCGATCGATGCCAGCGGCTTGGGCCGTTGCGCTGAGCGTGACGCCAGCGTCTTCGCGCAGGGTACGAAGGTCGCTCCCTATCGCGCGCCGCAGGTCCCGATGACGACGTCGCGCCTCTTCGAGAATCGCTGTCTGGCGGCCGCTCATGGGCGCCTCCGAGGTCTGGCGGCCGGGTTCGCGACTGCCAGTCAACAACGTCGGGCTTTGCTTCGGATCAACCGACACTCAACGGAGAATTCACCCAGGAACGTGACCGTGGGTCACCGACGTGCGCTTTGACGCGCCTCGCGATGCGCCGAGCCTCCCCTCGCTGCTGATGGGACGATCAGCAGCCGATCCTGTTGACTCAGGGTCTCGCGGAGATCACGTGGTGCGTTATCGCATCAGTACTTATGGCTGGTTGGGCCGAATGACTGTTCGCTGTTATGTCCGTCGTGGAACACTTGGGATGTGACAGGGCACGTCGCCAACTCAACGCCAGCCGCTTGGTTCCGCCGGTCCGCGATTCTGGCCGCGATCGTCCTCGGATCGATGCTCGCGGCGCCTGGCCAGCTCCGGGCCGTCGACCCGACACCCACCCCGCCGGCGCATCCGGAGATGTTCCGCCAGCCCGGCGAGACCGGCGGGAGGGACCCGCGGGGGGCCACGCGGCCGCCGGTCGTCCCTGCCGGTTTCCACGACACCGCCCTCTTCGAAGACCTGTTCCAACCGACCGCCGTCGCCTTCGCCGCTGACGGCCGGGTCTTCGTCGCCGAGAAGCGCGGCATCGTCAGGGTCTATGACTCGGTCGACGACCCCTCGGGGACGGTCTTCGCCGATCTGACGACGCAGGTTTACGACTACTGGGATCGCGGGCTGCTCGGCATGACCCTGGATCCGGGCTTCGTGAACAACGGCCGGGTCTATGTCCTCTATACGTACAACCACATCCTTGGCGACCCGATCCCCGCGCCGAGATGGGTAGACATGAACGGCAACGACACCTGCCCCAACCCGCCGGGCAACACGATCGACGGGTGCGTCGCCAGCGGCCGTCTTCAGCGCCTCGAGACGGACGGGAGCGGGGTCTGGGACGGCCTGGATCACGTCCTCGTCGAGGACTGGTGTCAGGTCCACCCGAGCCACTCGATCGGTACGGTCGCGTTCGGCCCGGATGGCGCCCTCTACGCCGGGGCCGGCGAGGCAGCCAGCTTCTTCAACACCGATTTCGGACAGGACTTCGGGCCGGCAGACGACACGACTCCCGACAATCCGTGCAGTGACCCCCCCTCTCCCAAAGGTATTGAGCTCAGCCCTCCGACGTCTCAAGGCGGCTCTTTGAGGGCGCAGGATCTCCGGAGCAGCGCGGACCCCGCAGGGCTCGACGGCACGATCATCCGGGTCAATCCGGAGACCGGCGCTGCGATGCCTGACAACCCGTTCTTCGGCAGCGGGGATGCCAACAAGCGCCGGATCATCGCCTACGGCCTGCGCAATCCATTCCGCTTCACCTTCCGGCCCGGTACGTCTGAGGTCTGGATCGGCGACGTGGGCCACGCGACCTGGGAGGAGCTGAACCGGGTCGCGAATCCGACCGGGACCCCCAGGAACTTCGGCTGGCCGTGCTACGAGGGAGCGGGCAAGAAGCCCGAGTTCGACAACGCCGACCTGACTATTTGCGAGAACCTCTACGTTGGGGCATCGCCAGGCTCTGCGACGAGCCCCTACTACACCTACCACCACAGCCAGCGGGTGGTCCCCGGCGATCCGTGTCCCAACGATCTGATCGGGGGCTCCGTGATCTCTGGCACCGCGTTCTACCCAACCTCCGGTGGCCCGTTCCCGTCGGCCTATCACCGCGCGCTCTTCTTCGCCGACTATGCCCGGGGC
The DNA here is from genome assembly GCA_031360525.1 of Thermomicrobiales bacterium. Lineage (GTDB taxonomy): Bacteria > Chloroflexota > Limnocylindria > Limnocylindrales > CSP1-4 > SPCO01. The sequence continues at coordinate 402 of JANMBS010000044.1, read as the reverse complement.
TGCATCTGGTCGATGGCGGCCGGTCCGGGCGGGCTGCCAGACACAGGCCAGATCCAGACGTTCGCATCCAGCCTGAACGGTCCGGTGGATCTCAAGATCGGGCCGGACGGGGCGCTGTATTACGTCGGGTTCGACGACAGCCGGATTCACCGGATAACGGTCGGCCCGAGCGCGGTCGCGAAAGCCAATCCGACTGCGGGAGCCCCTCCGCTCCTCGTCCAGTTCGATGGCTCGGATTCTGTCGACCCGAAGGGTGGCTCGCTCGGATACGCCTGGGACCTCGACGGCGACGGCCAGTTCGACGACTCGACCGCCGTGGCGCCGAGCAAGACATACGACACCAACGGAACTGTCCTCGTCCGGCTCCGGGTCACGGACGGGCTCGGTGCGTCCGACATCGCC
>JANMBS010000019.1:0-7082 GCA_031360525.1 Thermomicrobiales bacterium | reverse complement strand
GGCGGTCGTGATGCCGGCCCGGACCATGCGCTCGCTGGCGGTGGCGCCGCGGACGACGAGGTCCTCATCGGTCTCTGCCTCCATGCTCGCCAGCGGGTCCACGGTCGGCGGCAACGTCACATGGACGTGCGCGTCCATGAGCCCCGGTAAGGCGGTCGTGCCCGGCAAGTCGAGCGTGCGCGCGTCCTCCGGCTGGGCCACCGCATCGTCGCGGCCGACCTCCGCGATCCGACCATCGATGACCAGCAGCGCCGCGCCCTCGACGGCCGGCGCCCCGGTCCCGTCGAGCAGGCGTCCGACGCGGATCCGCAGGGCCTGGCGCCGACCCGGCTCGATCATCATCCGATCCCTCCGCTAGGCGTGAGCGGGGTCGTCAGACGTCCGTCGGATGCTGCGACCGTATGCATTCCCACTGCAATAAGTTGACACAGTGGCAGTTGGCCTGCACGATGCGACGGCATTGCCCGTGCAGGCAAGCGGCTGAGGAGGAGACCTATGAAAGCACGCTTTTCCGCCTTGCTGGCGGTGGTCACGCTGATCGCCGTAGCGTGTGGAGGGACCACCACGTCGCCATCGGCGAGCAGCGGCGCGTCGGCCGCGCCACCCTCGGCCCCGGCCCCGTCGACCGCCCCGTCGGCCGCCGGGCCGACGACCCTGCGCGTTGCGCGCATCTCGGACTTCCTGCCGAGCATCCACCCGGTGAACCTCGGGACCGGCAACCAGGAACTGATGGCCGACATCGTGTTCAGCACCCTCGTCGACGTCGACAAGGATGAGGTCACGATCCTGCCCGACCTGGCGACCACCTGGGACGTGTCGCCCGACGCGACGACCTATACGTTCCACCTGAACCCGGCCGCGGTGTGGAGCGACGGGAAGCCGGTCACGGCCGATGACGTCGAGTGGACGATCGCCTGGTCGGCCCAGAACCCGACCGCGTTCAAGCAGATCCCGACCAACATGTGGTTCAACGTCAAGGGCGGCAAGGAGGCCGCCGGGACGACCACCATTCCGGAAGGCATCAAGAAGATCGACGCCAACACGGTCGAGATCACGCTGGCCAAACCTGACGCGACCTTCCTGCGCCGCATCGCCGGCGCGGTCTACTACATCCTGCCGAAGCACAAGCTCGACGGGCTGACCGCAGCGCAGGCGGACACCTGCCCGTTCTGCCTGGGCACCGTCGGCGAGACGATCGGTTCCGGCCCTTACGACTTCTCCGAGTCCATCTCCGCCGGTGGCGCGACCTTCACCAAGAAGACGGGCTACTGGAAGGGCAAGGACTCGCAGATCGACACGCTGGTCTACAAGATCCAGGAGTCGAACGTGTCGGTCGGCCAGCTGGCCGCCGGTGAGCTCGACCTGGTCATCCGCGTCCCGCCGGCCGAAGGCCCCGGGCTCGCCAGCGTCCCAGGCCTGAAGCAGCTGAACGTGCCCGGCGTGGGCATCTTCAACATCAACTTCAACAACACCAACACCGACAAGGCCCTCCGCCAGGCGATCGCCTACGCGATCAACCGGCCGGAGGCCATCGAGAAGGTCCTCGGCGGACTGGCCACGATCAACTACACCATCCCGCCCGGGTTCAAGGTCTACGACGACATCAACAAGTACGAGTTCGACCTGGCCAAGGGCAAGGACCTGCTCGCGCAGTCCAAGTGGGACAAGAGCAAGACCTTCCGGCTTGCGCTGCTGGCCGAAGATCCGAACTTCACGGTCACGGCTCCGGCGCTGCAGCAGTACCTCCAGGCGCTGGGCCTGAAGGTCGAGCTGACCGCCCTGCCGACGGCGCCGTACACGGACCTGATCCAGAAGAGCAATGACTTCGAGGCGTTCCTGAGCTTCGGCGGCAGCGAGGGCGTGGGCTGGTATCAGTCCTCGATCTACTTCGACTGCGCCGGTCTCGGCACCAGCCAGCTCAAGTTGCCGAAGGATCAGTGCATCTACACCCCGCAGTTCGAGGCGGCCGCCGCCGTCACCGGCGACGCGCAGGACACGATCCTGCACAAGCTCGCTCTCGACCTCAACGACAACCTGCCCGAGATCTATCTCTGGCAGCCCAACTACCTGCATGTCTATTCCGACAAGCTCGGCGGTGGCTTCGCCATCTACCCGAACGAGCGCGAGTCGTTCCAGAAGATCCTCGACTGGACGTATTCGCAGTAGCCGACAGAAGCTGACCTGAGCCGGCGCCCATCGGCCGTATCCTGACCATCGCATAGGAGGTTTGGTGGGCGCCTATATCCTTCGCCGCATCCTGATCTCGATCCCGGTCCTGATCGGGATCACGATCATCGGGTTCGTCGCCCTCAAACTGTCGCCAGGGGATCCGCTGCTCGCCTCCGTCAACCCGGAGGTGCTTGCGAATCTCATGTCCCATCCGGAGCTGCTCGAAGCCGAGCGTCACCGTCTCGGCTTCGACCAGCCGATCTTCCCCAACCAGTACCTGACGTGGGTCGGCAACCTGCTCCAGGGCGACCTGGGCTACTCGGTCACCTCGCATCGATCGATCGCCGACGAGATCGGCGCCCGGATCCCGCAGACGCTGCTGCTGATGTCCGTCGCCCTGACGATGGCGATCTTCATCGGCATCCCGATCGGCGTGATCACCGCGGTGCGCCAATACTCGAAGCTCGACTACACGCTCAACTCCGCTGCCATCTTCCTGGCCTCGACCCCGGTGTTCGTGCTCGGCCTGATCGCGATCTACGTCTTCGCGGTCCACCTGCACATCCTGCCGACGGGGCAGATGCATACGGTGGGTCGCAACGACCCAGCCGACCTCGCCGTCCACCTGATCCTGCCGGCCACGGTGCTGGCGATCGTCAACGCAGCGCCACTGGTCCGCTACACCCGGGCGAGCATGCTCGACGTGCTCAACAGCGAGTACGTCACGACGGCCCGTTCCAAGGGCCTGTCCCACCGGCTGGTCATCATGCGCCACGCCTTCCGCAACGGGCTCATCCCGATCATCACGATCGTCGCCCTGCTGATCCCGGAGGCGGTCGCGGGCGCCGTGATCACCGAACAGGTCTTCGCCTGGAACGGTATGGGCCAGCTCGCCGTCAAGGCTGCCAGCGCCCGCGATCCGTCGCTGATGATGGGCATCATCCTGATCACCGGGGTGGCCGTCCTGATCGCCAACATCATCGCCGACATCGGCTACGCCGTCGCTGATCCACGGGTGGCATATGACCGCGCGAAATGACCCCGATGCCCTCCACAGCATGGCCGAGACGGAGATGGCCCGACTGCCGGTCGCGCTCGGCGCCACGCAGGTCATCGGCGAGCACGTCTCCCCGCGGCGTGCCGCGGTCCGCCGCTTCCTGCGCTACCGCCTGGCGATCGTCGGCGTCATCATGCTGGCGATCATCATCCTGCTGGCCATCTTCGCGCCGCTGCTGACGCCGTGGCCGCCCAATTGGCTGGACTTCGACACCGGGGCCCGCAAGCCACCCAGTCCGGAGCACATCCTGGGCACGGACGTCTCGGCGCGCGACGTCTGGTCGCGCGTGCTCTACGGCGCCCGAACGTCCCTCCTGGTCGGCTTCGGCGCGGTCACCCTGTACCTGGTCATCGGCACCCTGTTCGGCCTGGCGGCCGGCTTCTACGGGCGGTTCATCGACCAGGGGATCATGCGCTTCACTGACACCATCATGGCCATCCCGCCGCTGCTGCTCATCATCGTCTTCGTCGCCCTCGTCGGACCGAGCATCGTTTCGGTCATCGCGGTGATCGGCCTCCTCGGCTGGCCGGTGACGGCACGACTCGTGCGCGGCCAGCTGCTCGTCCTGCGCGAGTCCGAGTTCATCACCGCGGCCCGAGTGATCGGCGTCCCCGACCGGACGATCCTGTTCCGGCATATGCTGCCCAACATCCTCGGACCGCTGACCGTGGTAGCCACCTTCGGCGTCGCGACGGCGGTCCTCCTGGAGTCCAGCCTCAGCTTCCTCGGCCTGGGCGTCAGGCCCCCCGAGGCGAGCTGGGGCAACCTCATCACGGAGGCGATCAGTCCGGTGGTCCTCACCCAGATGCCGTGGCAATGGGTCCCGGCGGCGATCGCCATCACGACCACGGTGCTGGCCGTCAACTTCATCGGCGACGGACTCCGGGACGCGATCGATCCGCGAACGACGAAGGGTCGGTGATCGACATGAGCGTCGGGAACCACCGTCTGCGCGCCGGTCACGGGTGCGTCCGGTGGCTGGCCGCCAGCGGTCTGCTGCTGGCCATCGCGGCCGCTTGCCAGCCGAGCGCCCCACCCGGCTTCACCGGCTCCGTGCCGCCCGATGGCCGCGCATCCGGCGCGCCCGGTCCGAGCGTGGCGGCGCCCGACGGTTCGGGCCTCGTGGCGGGCGAGCCGACCGTCACGACTGACGCGGGAAAGGTCTCGGTCGCCGGGCTCGGGAGCGGCCGCACGCCCGACTTCGACCTGCCGGCGGGCTCCGCGGAGATGACCGTGTCGGTCTGCGCGTCGAACCAGGTCATCCCGTTCGTGACGCTCTACGACGCGAATGACAACAAGCTCGGCATCATCGTGGAGCCCACGTACACGCTCACCAACCTGGCGGGCGGGACCTATGCCCTCGACGTGGCGACCAACCCCGCCTGCGTCTGGACGATCGCGATCAGCCCGGGCTGACCGTCACTCCGCCGCCTGGACCGGCACGATGACCGGCTCCTCCTCGATATCGGGGACGACGGCCTGGACGGTCGGCGCGGCGACCAGCTCACTCGCGAAGTGGCAGGCCACCGTCTGATCGGGACTGGCGGCCGGGATCGGGGCGAGCGGCGGATCCTCGGTGGCGCAGATCTCGGGGTTGCCCAGCCGCTCGCGCAGCCAGCACCGCGTGTGGAAGCGGCAGCCGGATGGCGGGTCGGCGGGGCTCGGGATATCGCCCTTGAGGATGATCCGGCGGCGCGACCGCTCGGTCCGTGCATCCGGCACCGGCACGGCCGACAGGAGGGCCACGGTGTACGGGTGGAGCGGCTGGGCGTAGAGCATGTCCGAGGGCGCGATCTCGACGATCTTGCCGAGATACATCACCGCGACCCGATCCGCGATGTGGCGGACGACGGCGAGGTCATGGGCGATGAACAGGTAGGTCAGCCCGAGGTCTGCCTGGAGCCGCTCCAGCAGGTTGATGACCTGGGCCTGGATCGACACGTCGAGGGCGCTGATCGGCTCGTCGCAGACGATGATCTCAGGCTCGACCGCGAGCGCCCGGGCGATGCCGATGCGCTGGCGCTGGCCACCGCTGAACTCGTGCGGGTAGCGCTCGACGAACGAGGTATCGAGTCCGACCAGGTCGAGCAGCTCGGCGACCCGCGCCTCGCGCGCCTTGCCCGACGCGAGTTTGTGGACGCGCAGCGGCTCGGCCAGGATCTCGCCGACGGTCTGGCGCGGATCGAGGCTCGAGTACGGGTCCTGGAAGACCATCTGGAAGCGTCGACGTCGGCGTCGCAGGTCCTCGCCCTTGAGGGCCAGCAGGTCGACCCCGCCAAGGTCGATCGAGCCCGCCAGCGGCTGGGTGATGCGGACGATCGTCCGCCCGATGGTGGTCTTGCCGGAACCCGATTCACCGACCAGCCCAAGCGTTTCGCCGCGATCGATGTGGAACGACACGCCGTCGACCGCCTGGACCCAGCCGGTCCGCCGGCGGAGCACACCGGTCAGGATCGGGAAGTAGACCTGCAGGTCCTTGACCGTCAGCAGCGGCCCACCGGGGGCCGGCCCGTCGGCGTCGGTCGGCGCAGGATCGGCGGTCGACTCGGCCGGCGGCAGCGTCGCGCTCACACGATCTCCGTGGTGGCGGCGATGGCCTCGACCACGGCAGCCGATGGCGGTGCCGGCAAGAAGCCCGGGGTCAGGGGATGGCCGGCGATCGCCTCGTCCCGGGTCGGCTGGTTGTGACAGGCGACCTCATGCCCCGCGAGGGTGGAGTCCTCCAGGCGCTCGGCGCCGGCGATCGTCAACGGCGGCGCGTCCGTCCAGCACCTGGTCAAGCGCCAGCCGCAGCGCGGCGCGAACGGGCATCCTTCCAGGGGAGAGGCGAGGTCCGGGGGCGAGCCCTCGATCGGGGTGAGGGCTGCCTGCCGTGGGCGGTCCAGCCGGGGCAGCGACCGCAGGAGCCCGACCGTGTAGGGGTGGGCCGGATCGGCCAGTAGGGTCTCGGTCGGGCCGAGCTCGACGAGGCGCCCGGCGTACATGACGGCCAGCCGGTCGGCGAAGCCGGCGACGACGCCGAGATCGTGGGTGATGATCAGGACCGCCATCCCGAGCTCGGTCCGGAGCCGGCGAAGCAGGTCGAGGATCTGCGCCTGGATGGTGACGTCCAGGGCGGTCGTCGGCTCGTCGGCGATGAGCAGGCTCGGTTCACAGCTCAGGGCCATGGCGATCATCGCGCGCTGGCGCATCCCGCCGCTGAACTGGTGCGGGTAGTCGTCGACCCGGGCGGCCGGCCTCGGGATCCCGACCAGCGCAAGGAGCTCGATCGCCCGCTTCGTGGCGGCCTTGTTGCCCACGCCCTGGTGCGTCTCGATCGCCTCCGTGATCTGGCGTCCGATGGTCAGCACCGGGTTGAGGCTGGACAACGGGTCCTGGAAGATCATCGCGATCTGGGCGCCCCGGATCTTGCGCAGCTGGTCCTCCGACATCTGGAGGAGGTCCTGGCCCTGGAAGATGGCGGTCCCGCCCGCCACCCGGCCGACCCGCTTGGGCAGGAGGCCGAGCAGCGACAGGGCGCTGACGCTCTTGCCGGAACCCGACTCGCCGACCAGCCCGATCGTCTCGCCGGGCCCGATCTCGTACGACAGGCCGCGCACGGCTCGGACGGTCCGGCCCCGCCCGACGAACTCCACCTGGAGATCGCTGACCGAGAGCAGGGGATTGGCCGGCCGCGCGCCATCGCGGATGACGGCTGGGGCGTCGAGCGGATCGATGTCGGCTGCTGCCTGCGTCATGGCCCCTCGGCGGTCATGGGTGACGGGGGGAGCCGGCGGAGCGAGGTCCACGGGCTGGATAGACGAAGTGCCGACCTGGGGGCCGGCAACTCCGACAATGTACAGTGCAGGTGCGTCGT
>JANMBS010000017.1:0-3445 GCA_031360525.1 Thermomicrobiales bacterium | reverse complement strand
ACGAATCGGCGACGCGGGCGGTCGACCAGCGCCGGTACGCCGCTCGGGTAGCCGCTAACCGCAAGACGTTCATCAGCCTCTGGGGGCCACGCCTCTTCCGTGACGCGCTGCTCGATGCCCTCCATGGTGGCCATCGGTTCTCCAGCGACCCATTCCACGTCGCGATCACCGTGAACGGCCACGACCCCGCGTTTGGCTTCGGGGACTGGTCCACCGGCCACGAGCTTGGCGATGCACTTGAAGCACTTGGCTGGTGCGTCAGCTATCGGGCACGCGACAACGACGGGTGGTACGCCGTTGATACGTCGGTCGAAGCGATCATCGTCCTCCACGATGCGTTCGACGTCCGGCGGCTGCCGAGGAACGTGGTGAAGATCGCGTGGATCCACGACGACCCCGAACATTGGCTGGACCGCCTGTGGTTCGACGAGTTCGATCTCGTATTCGCGTCGAGCGATCGGATCGTCGAGATGGTCCGTGAGCGGAGCGCGAAGGTCGCGCGCGGGATGCCGATCGCGACCAACGAGGCCCACACCACGAGCGCCGACCCGGTCGCGCGGAATGCGGTCGCGATCCGGGACGGACTCATCGACTGGGCGTCCGCCACGAGGTACGGATTGCGGATCGGGGCGCCCAGCTGGGACGGGATCGATCGATGGGGGGACTACCACTTCGCGCGCGGTCTCCAACGGTCGCTCGAACGGGCAGGTCACCCGACTCGGGTCCACTTCCTTCACGATTGGCCATCGTCCGCGGCAGCGCGCGACGACATCGCCATCCACCTGTTCGGACTCAAGCAGGCCCCGACCCATCGCGGCCAGGTCAACATCCTTTGGCAGATCAGCCACCCTGACCTCGCCACCCCGGAGATCTACGAACGGTACGACCATGTCTTCGTCGCGTCTGACCGGTTCGCCGCGCGGATGGCCCCGCAGGTGGCCGTGCCCGTCACGTCGCTCCACCAGGCGACCGATCCGGAGCGTTTCCGGCCAGAGCCCGGTGGCCCGCGCCACGAGCTGTTATTCGTGGCCAACTCGCGCAAGGTCCATCGCCGGATCGTCGACGATCTCGCGGGCACGACCCACGACCTCGCGATCTATGGCCGGGACTGGACGTCCGACCTGGTCGACCAGCGCTTCGTGAAGGGCGAAAGCGTTCGCAACACCGAGCTCGCCCGTTACTACAGCGCCGCTGACGTCGTGCTCAACGACCACTGGGACGACATGCGAATCGAGGGGTTCATCTCAAACCGCCTGTACGACGCGCTCGCGTGCGGGACCTTCGTGATCTCCGACACCGTCGACGGCATCGAGGCCGAGTTCGATGGCGCGGTCCCGACCTACGGCTCGCGAGCCGAGCTCGAACCGCTCATCGCCAGATTCCTCGACGATCCGGACGAGCGCCGGCGACTCGCCGGCCACGGCCGCGCCATCGTCCTCGAGCGACACACATTCGATCTGCGCGGGAATGCGATTCGCGACGTGGCCGAGCCCCTCGCCCGGGCTCGACCGGCAGGGATCGACGGTCTGCCCGCAGCCGCCATGACGGGCTACGGCTCGGCACGCCCCGGCGCACGTCGGAAGTAGAAACCAGCCCGACCGGCTCGACCGGCGGCGTTCAGATCGGCAACCTGCGTCTTGAGCGATTCGACGGTCGCGTCGTCGTACCCCGCGGGAGGGCTCTCGCACCACGAAGCCGGTTCGTGCCAGGCGATGTCATGTGAGATCTGGTCGCTCGCGATCACCTCGATGTAGGTGGAATCCCACACGATCTCGACTAGCTCGAGACCGGCGGCAGCCGCCACCCGTTCCATGCTGGCCGGCGTGTGGACCCACAGATGCCGGGGAGGGTCAAGCTCCCACCAGTTCGTCCCAAACCGCTCCCAGAACCAGGTCCCCATCACCGGCGTGCGGATCAGAACGACCCCATTCGGCCGAAGATGCCGAGCCGCGGCGACAAGCGTCGCCTCCGGGTCCGACACGTGTTCGAAGGAATGGTGGAAGGTGATGACCTGAAAGGACCCCGTGACTTCGTGGATCGACTCCTTTCGGAGGGGGACGCCGTCGAACTCGCCGTCGCCATCCAGGAACGGATCGATACCGAGAAGCTTGCGGAACCCGAGCGCCCGCAGATTCGCCAGGTTGGTCGCCCTTCGCCCGCAACCGACATCGAGGATCGGGTCATCGAACGATCGCAGCCCGACGCGCCTGGTGAACAACGACGAGTGCCGCACGTCGGCCCTGAGGGGCGGAGCCCATCGCCGCAGCAGGCGCGCAGTGCGTCGGCCCTGGCCGAACAGGATCTTCCGGTCCCGGGCATTGCCGGCCACGGCCCTCAAGGTGGGAACCCGTCGCCCCGAGGTCGCCGAAGTCGGCGGCGATCCGAGCGTGTCGTGGTAGGCAGGCGGATAGTAACGAGCGAGATCGACCGGCGGCTCCTCGATCCGAAGTACGCCGCAGCTCTGACAGCGCAGATAGGGGAATGTCTCCCGGGTCCCGAACAACATCTCGCGAAGCAGGAACCGTTCAGGAGTCTCGTGGCTGGCACAGATCGGGCAAGGTGCGGCGGCGTCTTCCTCCAAGATGTTCTCACCTGCCCCTTGGACGATGGCCTCCCGCCGAGCGACGTGGTACCAGCCCGCCCAGTATGACGGCATGGAACGCGCCGATCACGATCCGCCAGAGTCTCCGCGAACACGGTCGTCGGACGGGACAAGTTGACTTCGGCCCTCACGGAGGTGACCGGTTGCCGGCTGATATGGCGACTCTCGAGCACGCCTGGCAGCCTGGATCGGGCGAAGACGCCATGAGCGCGATCGCGTGGGGCCCGGGCGGGAGGTCATCCCCAGCGTCCGCGGTGACTGGCATTTCTCTCGGCCGAGCTCACCGTCTGCGCAGAGCACCTCGGAATCGTCGCTTGAGGGCACCTGCCGTTCGCCGGGTGACACGAACCCAGTCGTCCCGTATCCGGGGAGGTCGTGAGACCCGCTCGTCGGCCACCTTGCGCGCCTCGTCGCGCTCCCGTTCGAGGGCGACGAAGAGCATGCCAAGGTTGGCATCGCGTTCGTGCTCGGCGGGGTCGATCGGTTCATCCCGCGAAACGTCCAGGCAACGAGCGACAAGATCGGGTAATAGCGCACGGTCGACGAGCGCGTGTAGATGGTCCCGCAGCCATGAGTCGTAGACAAATGCAGCATCCGGCTCGCCGCCGACCAGATCCTTTTCCAACGGGAGGCGGGCCAGGAAGGCGTACCGCAATCGACCGGCGAGATGCCGCCGGTAGTCGGCCATGCCATGGTGATTCCTGCTCGGACGCAGGGTGGGGTTTGCCTCATACGACAGCCCCGTATTGATGACCCTCCGTTCGTATTGCTGCCACGAACGCCACGGCAGGTGGAGGACCTCGAGCGCCAACGCGTCATCGGGCTGACCGGTGCTCTTGAGCG
>JANMBS010000016.1:0-3806 GCA_031360525.1 Thermomicrobiales bacterium | reverse complement strand
GACGTGTTGATCGTCCCGCCGATCACCTCGTCACCGGCTTCCTTGGTCACCGGGATGCTCTCGCCGGTGATGACGCTTTCGTCCACGGCGGACCGACCGTCCCGGACGATCCCGTCGACCGGGACGCGCTCCCCGGGACGAACGAGGATCAGGTCGCCGCGGACCACGTCCTCGATCGCGACGTCGACCTCCGCACCATCGCGCACGATCCGGGCGGTCCGAGGCGTCAGGCCGATGAGTCGCCTGATCGCGTCAGAGGTGTGACTTCGTGCCCGCGCCTCGAGGAACCGGCCGAGCAGGATGAGCATGATGATCGCCGACGATGTGTCGAAGTAGAGCGGTGGCTGACCTGTCGCACCAACGCCGGCTGCCTCGAAAAATCCCGGGAACAGGATCGCGGCCAGGCTGTAGAAGTACGCCGCCGACGTCCCGATGGCAATGAGCGTGTTCATGTCGGTGGCGCCGTGGCGAGCGACTTTCCAGGCGCCGCGATAGAAGGGCGCGCCGGCGTAGAACTGGACGGGCGTCGCCAGCGCGAGCTGGAACCATGGGTTCATCAGGAAGGCCGGCAAGAACGGGGCGATGGTCATCGCCGCCAGCCCGCCGAGCAGGGGGATCGTCAGGACCGTCGCGACGATCAAGCGCCGACGCGTATCGGCGAGGTGACGCTGCTGGAAGCTGGTTTCCGGGGCGGCAGCGGCCTCGCGACGCGCGGCATGCGGTTCGGATGTCGCGGCTTCGGCACCCTCGCGGGTGCGCTCCCCTCCCCCGTCAACGATCAGGCGGGCGTCATATCCCGCCGCTTCGACGGCAGCGATGATCTGCTCCACAGTGACGTCCGGCCCCGCCACCACCGTGGCTCGTTCTGTGGCGAGATTCACGTTCGCGGCGGTCACCCCGTCGAGCTTGCCGAGGTAACGCTCGATCCGGTTGACGCACGACGCGCAGGTCATGCCCTCGATATCGAGCGCGAATGTGCGTGGGGCGGAGAAGCCCACCTCCACCGTTCGACCGCCGGGATCGACACCGGTCCGCTCGGCCCGGTCAAGACGAGCTTCGTAACCGGCGGCCTCGACCGCCCGCCCGAGATCCTCGAGCGAGACGCGCCCTGGATCGAATCGGACGGAGGCGGATTCGGTCGCGAGGTTGACGTTGGCTTCCTCGACGCCGTCGACCTTGCGAAGGTAGCGCTCGATCCGATTGACGCACGACGCACAGGTCATGCCCTCGACCGGGAAACGCGCTCCGGCCACAGGCTCTGGCGCCTTGACGGCGGCGTCGGTCATCGGATCCTCACATCGAGGGAATGTACGAAGGATCCAAGTACCGCTCGGGGTCGTCCTCGAATTCGAGCTTGCAGCCCTTCCCACAGAAGAAGTAGTCGTGATCCCCGACGCGACTGTGCAGTCCCTTGCCTCGGGCAACCTCCGGATCGACGGTCATGCCGCAGACCGGATCAAGCGCCATCGCCTGCCCGTGGGCATCGCCATCGTCCGCGGCGTGATGGTCGTGGTCTGGCGCCGGCTCATGGACGCTCGGCCCGACGAGCCAGGCCGCCTCGAGGCGTTCTCCCCACGGCGAGTCGAACGTCTCGACGTCCGAGTAGAAGCCCGGCGTAGCGGTCAACGTCGAAGCTGCCCGAGGACCGACCGCGAACTGGTTGCCACAGCAGCAGCCCTCGTGCACCGGGACGGATCCCTGGTCGTAGGTCACTTCGGGATGACAGCCGCATGGGCACGAATAACTCGCCTGGACCGCCGACGCGGACCGCGGGGCGACGACGAGATCGAGCGTCATGAGGGTCTCTCCTGCCGATGTGTCATGTCTCCTGGATAGTATACCCCCGGGGAGTATCAGGGGCAAGTGCTGAGGGATGTCGAGGCAAATGCGGGCCGACCGACGGAGGAGCCTACCGACGCTACAGGCCGATGTGACAGCCGACCGCAGTGACCGCGAACATGGCGACCGGGAGCCACTCGTAGGGAAGGCGCCGGCTGCCCGCGGGCACCTCCCCGTCGACGTGGTCGAGCAGTTGTTCGACCCGGCGGTCAGCGGCATACGAGAACGCCGCAGTCAGCCCGACTGGCTCCCCCCCTTTGAGGAGCGCACGCGCGAGTGAACCGGCAGTCGAACCTCGCCGAAGCGCATCGGCATCGGCCATCGTTTCGAGATCGGCCAATCGGTCGAGCAGCGTCTCGCGGACCTTGCCGGCACGACCGAAGAGGCGCAGCCAGGAGGTGATCGCCGCGGCTCGCAGCGGGGCTCGAGTGACTCGATGATGATCTTCGTGGTAGAGGACCGCTTCGATCTCGTCGTCGGTCAAACGGGCAACGAGATCGGCGCCGACATAGATCCGGGGGCGAATCGCGCCGACCACCACCGCGTCGGCGCCTAGCGCGGTTGTCATTCGGCACGCGACGCCGCCGATGACGAGCGCGACGGCGTCTGCGGCCAATACGTTCTCCAGACGCCGCATCGGCAGAAGCTCGCGGAGGACGTGCAGCATCCACAACATGATCACCGACCCCACGAGAACCTCCACGATGAGCATCGGGTCACCGTCAGCCAAGCCACCGACCAGGAGGCACCAGGCGATCGCTGCAATGGCGGAGATGGCGAGCGGTCGAATGCCCGGGACCGACCTCAACGCTTCGACGCCAACTTGATCAGTCGACGCCGCAATTCCGGATCAAGGTCGGACATCTTCATGGCGAAATGTTGGAGCGCCGCCGACCCATACCGGTCGATGACCCGGTCGACGGCCTGTTGGCTCAACTGATCGATCAGTTCCGCTTCGGGGTTGGTCGAGCGGTAGACGTACTGCCGACCATGCTTCTCCCGAGCGAGGAGCCCGCGATCGAACAACCGACCCATGATGGTCATGACCGTCGTATACGCGTGCGGACGACCCTCGCGCGTGTCCAGGTCTACAAGGACCTGCCCGACGGAGGCCTGGCCGCGAGCGGCGATCGCCTCCATGATGGGCGCGGCGAGGGGTCCCAGAACGTCTCGGAGGGTCGGGTTCCTGGAGCCGGATGGCGGGACGGCCTGCATGACGCGCAGGGTAGCATGGGGTCGAACTACTACGGGGCGATAGTTGACCAACGGGTCCATTGCAAACCCCGATGGCCGGACGGCTGCGCCTGGCCGCTCAGGGCGGCGGCCCCAATAGGAAGCGACTTTGAACGGCTGGTCGCAGATCGGCGCACAGGGGCGTGCCGACGCTGGCCGAGCTGTTCGCGTCAGGGAGGTCCAGATGACCGACATTCGAATCGGGCCACTCGGGCCACTCGCCTGGGTCGATGTCGTCCTCCTCGTGTGGTTCGTCCTGACGGCCGTGTCCGTCGCCTACGTCGGCTGGGACGCGTGGCGGAATAATCCCGAGCTGACGGTCATGAAATGGGGCTGGGTCCTTGTCACCCTCTACCTCGGGCCGATCGGGCTCATGCTCTATGTGCTCTCGTGCAAGGAGCCATTCCCAGGCAGCCACGAGCGCTTCATCAAGCCACTCTGGAAGCAGGGCTTGGGCTCGACGATCCATTGCGTCGCGGGGGACGCGACCGGGATCATCGTCGCCGCGACAGTCACCGGGTTGCTCGGCCTGCCGATGGGCATCGACCTCGTCATCGAGTACGTCGCCGGATTCGGGTTCGGCCTGTTCATCTTTCAGGCGCTGTTCATGAAGGACATGATGGGCGGGTCCTACCGCGCGGCGGTCCGTCACTCGCTCGTGCCCGAGTGGCTGTCGATGAACTTCATGATGGCCGGGATGTTCCCGACGATGGTCGTCCTGATGATGGGCCGCG
>JANMBS010000003.1:0-1854 GCA_031360525.1 Thermomicrobiales bacterium | reverse complement strand
GGTCCTCATGGGCCAGGTCCTCCAGGGCGGCGTCGGCCAGGCCCCGGCCCGCCAGGCGGCCCTGGCCGCGGGCCTCGCGGACACGACGTCGGCCACGACGATCAACCGGGTCTGCGGGTCGGGCCTCAAGGCGATCATGCTCGCCGCGGCGGAGATCCGCGCCGGCGACGCCGAGATCGTCGTTGCAGGCGGCATGGAGAACATGAACCAGGCACCGTACTTCCTGCCGAAGGCCCGCTTCGGCTACCGGCTCGGGAACGCGACGCTCGTCGATTCGGCGGTCACGGACGGGCTCACCTGCGCATTCGAGGGCTGCCACATGGGCACCCATGCGGAGCGCGTCGCGATCCACGACCATGTCAGCCGCGAGGACCAGGACGCCTTCGCCCTCGCCTCGCACCAGCGCGCGATCGCGGCCCACGACGCCGGACGGTTCACGGCCGAGCTCGCACCGGTCACGGTCCGCGATGCGAAAGGGCGCGAGACGGTGGTCGACACCGACGAGGGACCGCGCCGCGACTCCAGCCTGGAGACGCTCGCCCGGCTCAAGCCGGTGTTCGACCTTCCCGATGGCGAAGACCGAGGTGACGCCACCGAGGGCACGGTCACCGCCGGCAACGCCCCCGGGATCACGGACGGCGCGGCGGCCACGGTCGTCGCCTCGGAGCGCGCGGTGGAACGGCTGGGCCTGATCCCGCTCGCCCGGATCGTCGGCTACGCCCAGGCCGAGGTCGCCCCGAAGTGGCTCTTCCTCGCCCCCGTCGAGGGCGTCCGCCGCCTGCTCGACCGGATCGAGCTGCCGATCGAGGCGTTCGACCTCATCGAGATCAACGAGGCGTTCGCCGCCCAGACGCTGGCCGACGGGCGCGAGCTCGGCTTCGACTGGGACAAGGTGAATGTCAACGGCGGCGCGATCGCCCTCGGCCACCCGATCGGGGCGAGCGGGGCGCGGATCGTGGCCACGTTGCTCCACGAGCTCTCTCGGCGCGAGGGCCGCTACGGCCTGGCGACGTTGTGCCTCGGCGGTGGCGGGTCGGTCGCCATGGCCGTCGAGCGTGTCTGAGGCCTTCGCGATCCGCGCATGGCTCGACAGCCGCGCCTGAGCACGCTCCCGGTCGGACTACACTCATTCGCATGACCGAGACCGCCCTCGAGACGCCCACCTTCCGTCACTTCATCGCCGGGGAGTGGTGCGAGTCCACGTCCGGGGCGACCTTCGAGAGCCGCAACCCGGCCGACACGCGCGACGTCGTCGGGCGCTTCCAGCAGGGGACCGCGGCCGACGTCGCGATGGCCATCAAGGCCGCCGAGACGGCCTATCCGATGTGGGCTCGGACACCGGCCCCCAAGCGCGGCGAGATCCTGTACGCGTTCGGGGCGCTGATGGCGCAGCACAAGGAAGGCCTCGCCCGGGCGATGACCCGCGAGATGGGAAAGGTCCTGGCCGAGGCGCGGGGCGACGTCCAGGAAGGCATCGACATCGCCTACCTGATGGCCGGCGAAGGTCGACGGATGGCCGGCGAGACGGTGCCGTCCGAGCTTCCCGACAAGTGGGCGATGAGCATCCGCCAGCCTCTCGGGGTCGCCGGGATCATCACGCCCTGGAACTTCCCGATGGCGATCCCGTGCTGGAAGACGATGCCGGCCCTCGTGACCGGCAACACGGTGGTCTTCAAGCCCTCATCGGATACACCCCAGTTCGCGACGCTGCTCGTCGAGCTGATGGCCGAGGCGGGCGTCCCACCCGGCGTCGTCAACCTCGTCACCGGAGCCGGCGGCGAGGTCGGTGATGCGATCGTCGACAGTCCCGGCGTGGCGGTCCTCTCGTTCACCGGCAGTTCCACGACCGGCAAG
>JANMBS010000573.1:0-6346 GCA_031360525.1 Thermomicrobiales bacterium | reverse complement strand
GCCGGCGACCGGCGGACGATGGCCTGCTCCTTCGATCCCGCGCTCGATCACGTCCGGGCGCGCTGGTCAGGGGAGGACCCCGACCCGCGCCTGCCGCTGGTCGGCCGCCCGGGCTGAGGTCGCCGTTCGACCCACCAGCCGCCTTCGGAGCCGTCGGGCGCGGGCGCGCAGGTCCGCCTCGAGACGCGGCTCGGGTCGGCCGAGACGCGTGCGGCGCTCGGCGAGCGCGAGACCGTCGCCTGTGGCACGCAACGCGCCGAGCGGGTCGCGGAGGCGGTGCTCGCGTAGCTTGGCAAGCTCGATGGCGGCCACGATCGCGGTCCGGCCCGGACCGGCGGCCAGACTCGCCCAGGCATCGGCCGCATCGTCCCAGCGCCGCAACCGGCGCAGCAGGTGGGCACGCTCCACGGCGATCCGGTCGGTCGTCCAGGGAGTGGCGAAGGCCGCCGACCGGACCGACGGCGCGGACCCGATGTGCTGCCGTGGCAAGCCACCGAAGTCCGCCGGGATGCGCGGCGACCACCACGGGACGTCGCCGGCAGGTCCCGGTGGGCGCCGCGGGTCGAGCGGTCGCATGGGGATGAGCCGGGGAGCCGGCACCGGCTCCGGTTCGGCATCGAACGCCACGTCGTAGCACTCGAGCGCCTCGCCCAGGCGACCCGCCCGGGCGTAGGCACGCGCCAAACCACCCAGGTCGCCGGCCGGTGCCGTGCGACGGGCTTCGGCGGTCCCGTAACCACTGGCGAGCAGGACCAGGAGGCGTGCCAGCGAGCGGACGTCCTGGTCGTTGTGGCGGACGACCGCAGCCAGCGGCTCGGCCGGTCCGCCACGCAGGAAGCCGAGATAGCGCCCGGGGATCTCCGATCCGTCGATGTCGCCGTGGCGGACCATCCCGAGCAGCCTTGTCTCGACCGTGCGCAGGCGCGCGTCCTCGAGTCGATGGCGGAAGAGCCGGCGGACGACCGGCAGGAGGTCGAGGTGACCGCCATGGACCGGCGCGGCGCGGCGGGACATCCGGTAGCGCGTCACGAGCAGCGGCCAGTCGAAGCCCCGGCCGTTGTACGTCACCAGCCAGGCGTCGAGCGGGATGTAGCCCGCCAGGGCGGTCAGCAAAGCCGGTTCGTCGGCGTGATCGGGGAGGAGCAGTTGGACCTGCCGAAACCAGTCGCCCTCCCACCAGCCCAGGCCGATCAGGAAGGCCACGGTCCCGGTGGCCGTCGCGAGGCCGGTCGTCTCCGTGTCGAGGCAGACGAGCGGCACGCCCGGCGGCGGCTGCCCCGGCAAGGCGGCCAGACTGACCCGATCGAGCGGGATCTCGCGCGGCTCGGTCGTGCAGCGGACGACGATCCCGCCGGCGAGTGCGACCACCTCGCCTCCCACGGTCCGTGCCAGGCGCTCGGCCAGGACGCCTCGATCGACCGGGGCGTGCGGGAGCTCGACCTGACGGGTCGCCTCGACCGGTGCGCCGGCACCACCACGCGTCGTCGCGCGGTAGCGATCGAGCCGCCGGGCCAGGCTCGCCCGGTCTGCGACGGGGCTGGTCATCCGGCGACGGGCAGGATGGCTGCTCGTCGTGAGGCTCCGAGTTCGCCCAGGAGGCGCAGGGCCAGGGCGCGTGCGTCCACTCCGGGCTCGAGCCGCGGACCCGTGCACGCCGGACACCCGCCGTCGCAGCTGCACGACTCGATCAATCCGGCCGCCGCCCCGAGTAGCTCGTCGTGCCGATCCCAGAGCCGCTCGGAGAGTCCGATCCCGCCGGGCACGGCTTCATAGAGGTAGATCGTCGGCTGCTCGGCGTGTGGCGAGCGGACCTGGGCGACCAGCCCCAGGTCGCGCGGATCGACCATCAACAACACCGAGGCCACGGTCTGGATCGCGCGCCCGGCGCCGAGCAGTGCGACGTCCAGGTCGTCACGTCGCCAGTACTCGCGCGCCTTGTCCGCGGTCAGCCAGTAGGCGGTCGTCTGGAGTTCGAGCTCGGGCAGGTCGATCGGTCCCCAGCCGACGTTCTCGTCGGTCACGAACTTGAGCTTCTTGAACAGCGTGACGAGGCTCGCGACCATCACCTCACCATGGATCCGGCGTCCGCCGGTGGCGTCGGCCTCGGCGAAGACTTCGAGCGGCTTGAGGGTCACGGCCCGATTGGCATAGGTGTAGTGGTCCACGTCGACGCGGTGGACGTATGCCTTGCGCTCGTGCCACTCGAGTCGGTCGACGTAGTACTGGACCGACTCGTGGATGTAGATCGCCCGCTCGTGGACCAGGACCTGGGCGCTGAACAGGTCGACCTCGCCGAGGACCCGTGGCCGGTCCGGGGTGGTATCGATGATGACCACATTCTCCGGTGCGGCCGTCCGCAACGAGATCTCGGAGGCCGGGAAGTTCTCGCTCGACCAGTACCAGCGCCCGTCGCCCGCCTGTCGGACGTGGCGCTCCTCGGCCAGGAACGCGAGGAGGTCGTCGGCCGGCCCGGGCCAGAAGACCTCGCGCGGTTCGAACGGCAGCTCGATGGTGGCCGCCCGCAGGTGCGCCAGGAGCACGTGCAGGTTATCCGGGTCGAGGCGCGCCTCCTCGGGTGTCCCCTCGAGCAGGAATTCGGGATGGTGGATGACGTACTGGTCGACCGGCGCTCCCGACGCGACCAGGATCGCCACGCTGGTGCCCTGCCGCCGCCCGGCCCGGCCGAATTGCTGCCACGTCGCCGCCACGGAGCCCGGGTAGCCAGCCAGGATCGCCACGTCGAGGCGACCGATGTCGACGCCGAGTTCGAGGGCGTTGGTCGCCACGACCCCGAGCACCTCGCCGTCGCGCAGCCCGTGCTCGATCGATCGCCGCTCGGTCGGAAGGTAGCCGCCGCGATATCCGCGGACACGACTGCGTGGCCCATAGCTCTCGCGCAGCGACTCGCGCAGGCCGGTCAGAAGCAGCTCGACGGCGACCCGCGATCGCCCGAAGACGATCGTCTGGCGACCGGCACGCAGGAAGGGGATCGCCCAGCGCTGGGCCAGCGTGACGGCCGAGCCGCGCGCCCCGCTGGCGGGCTCGAGGACCGGAGGGTCGACCAGCACTACGTGGCGCTTGCCGGCCGGCGCCCCATTGCGGTCGACCAGCCGGGCCGGCCGGCCGGTCAGCATCGCCGCCAGTTCGCCCGGGTTCCCGATCGTGGCCGAGCAGCAGACGATGACCGGCCGGCTGCCGTAGTGAGCGCAGATCCTGAGGAGCCGGCGCAGGACGTTCGCGACGTGGCCTCCGAAGACGCCCCGATACGTGTGCAGCTCGTCGATGACGATGACCTTGAGCTGCTCGAACAGCTGGAACCACTTGGTGTGGTGAGGGAGGATCGCCGAGTGGAGCATGTCCGGGTTGGTGACCACGACCTGGCCGGCGGCCCGGACGGCCGAGCGGATCGGGGCGGGCGTATCGCCGTCGTAGGTGGAGGCGAGGACGGACAGGCCGGCGGCCGCCGCCAGGCTGCCGAATTCGGCGACCTGGTCCTGGCCGAGCGCCTTGGTCGGGAACAGGAAGAGCGCCCGCGACGCCGGATCGTCGACGATCGCCTGGAGGACCGGGACGGTGTAGCACAGCGACTTGCCCGACGCCGTCGGCGTGACGATCACCACGTCGTTGCCGGCGTGGACCGCCTCCATCGCCTCCGCCTGGTGGATGTACGGGCGCTCGATTCCGCGCGACCCGAGCCCCGACACGATGCGCGGGTCCAGCCAGGTCGGGAACTCTGCGAAGACCGCCTCGCGCGGCGGCAGGACGGCGTGATGGACGACGCCCCGCGCGAGCGACGGCTCGGCCAGCAGGGCATCCAGGACGGCGCCGGGTTCGGCGGGGGCGTAGGTTCGCATGCGTCTGCCTCAAGAACGAACAGATGTTCGAAACGGCGCGAGTCTACCAGACCCTGCGTGCCGCCTGTGACAGGTCGCCTGTCACGACCCCGTGCGCGCGTTCGGTTGACAAGCGCAGCTGAGCGTAGCTACCCTCGCGTGAATGCTTCGCCGGTTCTTCCTGAGCCCGATCGACGACGCCCCCGACGAGACCGATCCGACGACCTCGTCCGTGGCCGGCTTTGGCTCGTCCGGCGAACCCGACCTGGCCGCGCTGCCGATCGTCGGGATCACCCGTCGGCGAGCGGCGATCCTGCTCGGTGCGTTCCTCGCCGGCTGGATCATCATCCTGTTCGCCCGCCAGGTCACCGAGGCTTCGGCCGCGACCGGCCGAGCCGAGGCGATGGTCGCGGACAACGCCGCCAAACGGAGCGAGGTCGCCGGGCTCGAACGCGAACTCCAGCGGATCCAGCAATCGAGTTTCGTCGTCCAGCAAGCCCGCGGCTACGGGCTGGGCGGCCCGAAGGAGATCGCCTTCACCCTGGGGGCGAGCGCGCCGTCGCTGCCACCGAATGCCCCCGGGTCCGCCGGGATGCGGGTCGGCGCGCGCAGCTCGGTCACCCCGCTCGAGAGCTGGCTGACGCTCCTGTTCGGTCCCGGCGGCTGACCCAGGGCGGATCGCCGCCCAGAGGAGCCATCTCGTCGCGTGACCATCCGGCCGCTATCCTGTTCATGACGACGACGTCCCGGTCGTCACGATAGAGGGCCCGGGTCCAGCGATGATCGACATCCCGCGCAAGCAACTCGACCAGCGCTACGGCCAGTTGACGATCGGCGAACTCATCGACCGCTACGGTGGCGGCACGCAGCCGCCGGCCTGAGCGCGTGGCCGACAGAGGCGAGTTCGACCGGCTGCTTGCCGAGAACGATCGGTACGCCGAGTCGTTCGACCGTTCGGCCCTGACGGCAGCCCCGCTGCGACGCCTGGCGGTCGTCGCCTGCATGGATGCGCGGCTTGATGTGGAGGGTGCGCTCGGGCTGCGCACGGGGGAGGCCCATGTCATCCGGAACGCGGGCGGCCTCGCGACCGAGGACGCCATCCGGTCGCTCATCGTCAGCCAGCATTTGCTCGGCACCGACGAGATCATCGTCATCGGCCACACCGGCTGCGGGCTTCTCGGCACCGACGAGGACGCGCTGCGCGATCGGCTGACCACCGCGACCGGCGAGGCGGTCGACGTGGGATTCGCGTCGTTCGACGATCTGGCGGCGAGCATCCGCGCGTCGGTCGAACGTCTGCGGACGCACCCCTGGCTTGTGAGAGGGCCCGTCCACGGCCTCGTCTTCGATGTCGCGACGGGGCGGCTCCGCGAGATAGCTTGACGAAGTGCTGACGACTGGCGACCTCTTGAACCGTCGGCGAAACCGGAGTAAACAACGTACACGCGGGTCGAGCTGACGCGTCACGGTCCATGCCGGCTCCTCTGCCGCGATCCAGGCGATTGCCTGTGTGGAGGTGAAGCGATGAAGCGCACTCTACTTGTCGGCGGCCTTCCGGAGAAGGTGATCCGCGTATTACGCTCGAGGAAGAGGTGGGTTGCCGCGACCGTCGGAATTGCGATGATCGCAACGTTCGCGACCGTGGCTCTCGCATCGCCACCGTTCGGGTTCGGGGCGACGAATCTCGTCCCCGCCGCGAACCTCAGCCACAAAGTCCACTTGAACAGCGACGGCGTCAAGTTCCAGACGAAAGACGAAACGTACGTCCGCGTCCAGAAGATCACCATCGCTCCGAACGGCTACAGCGGATGGCATCACCACCCAGGCATCGTGATCGTGGCTGTGCAGTCGGGTGCGGTGACCTTCACGCATTCAGATTGCAGCTCGAAGACGTACGGGCCGGGCCTTCCGAACGGTGCCGTGTTCGTCGAGGGCGGCGACGACCCGGGCCAGGCCTCGAGTGTCGGTGGGGCGACGCTCTATGCGACGTTCGTTGCGCCGAACAACGGAGCCGTAACTTCCACGACATTCCGGACCGAGGACGATCCGGTTCTCTGCCCTTAGCGGCACGAGCGCGGACTCCCGGAGGATCCCGGTCAGTAGATAGGCTCGTGTGCAAGCCAACCCGGTGCCCGGTTGGTAGCCCGGGCACCGGGCGACGCCTGTACGGCACGTCCGGTATCCTCGGAGGGTGGTCAGTCGAGAGGTCGCTCTCGACCTGAGCACGAATCCCGTGGCGGAGTAGCTCAGTGGTAGAGCAGGGGACTCATAAGCCCTTGGTCGGTGGTTCAAATCCGCCCTCCGCTACCAGATGAAGATCAAGGGGCCCGTCGGGCGACCGGCGGGCCTTTCGTTTGGCGGCGACCTGCCCGGGTCGTGTCGAATCCTTTACGGTCGCCGGCGCCACCATCCGGATGCGTCCGCCGTCCGTACCCCATGACGCAGGGCAGGACCTCTGTCATAGGGCCGTCATGGCCCTCGACGCTATACTCGGACCATCGGGCGGCGCACGG
>JANMBS010000571.1:0-4769 GCA_031360525.1 Thermomicrobiales bacterium | reverse complement strand
TCGCAAGATGGGCCACCTCACGGCGCTCGGAACGACCACGGACCTGGCGCTCGCGAGGGTCCGCGCGGCGCTCCCGAAGCTCCACTGGGCCGAGGACACGACGACCGCGGAGGACGACCGATGACCGAGGGCTCGAAAGGCTCGGGGGACGATGGCCCCATCGTCGGCGTCGTCGGCGGCAGCCGCTCGGACTTCCCGACGCTCGAGGCGGCGGTCGCCGTGCTGGAGGAATTGGGCGTCCGTTCGGAGCTCAAGGTGGTCTCGGCCCACCGGACGCCGGACCGCCTCTTCCGCTACGCCGAGGAGGCCGCCGGCCGTGGGATCCGTGTGATCATCGCCGGCGCGGGGGGCGCGGCCCACCTTCCCGGGATGCTCGCGTCCAAGACGGCCCTCCCCGTCATCGGTGTCCCGATCCCGACGGAGCACCTCGGCGGTCTCGACTCGCTGCTGTCGATCGTCCAGATGCCGCGCGGCGTGCCAGTCGCCACGGTCGGGATCGGTAACGCCACCAACGCCGGGCTGCTGGCCGCGGCGATCCTGGCCACCTCGGATCCTCAACTCACGGAGCGTCTCGCCGGCTGGCGTACCCGCCAGACCCAGGCCGTCCTCGACGACCCGACGAACGCTTAGGTGCCCGGTGACGCTCCGTCCACCCAGGGCGTGACGGCCCCGCGGATCCCTATCTCGATCGACCAGAGCGTCGACGTGGCGGTGATGAACAGGCGCCGGCCGTCGGGGCCGCCGAAGGTGCAGTTGCTCGCTGCCTCGGGGAGCAGGATCCGTCCGAGCTCGACGCCGTCGCTGTCGAGCACGTGGATGCCATCACCGGCCGAGGTCCAGATGTTCCCGTCGACATCGAGGCGGAACCCATCCGAAACGCCCGGTTCCATCACGTGGAAGACCCGCGGTCGCTCGAGCCGCCGGCCGTCGACGACATCGAAGGCGACGATGTGGTGCTTGCCCTCGGCCACGGCCGTGTCCGAGACGTAGAGCGTCCGCTCGTCCAGGGAGAAGGCCAGCCCATTCGGGTGAGTCAGGAAGTCGGTCGCCATGGTCAGCTCGCCCGTCGCCCGATCGAAGCGGAAGACGAAGCAGCCGCCCAGCTCCGAGTCGGCCTTGTAGCCCTCGCTGTCGTCGAGGATGCCGTACGGCGGGTCCGTGAACCAGATCGAGCCGTCGGAAGAGACGACCAGGTCGTTCGGTGAATTGAGCCGCCGCCCCTCGTACCGATCGACGACGGTCGTGCGTGTGCCGTCGCGTTCGTAACGGGCGATCCGCCGCAGCCCGTGTTCGCAGGCGAGGACGGTCCCATCGTGGTCCAGCGTGTGGCCGTTGGCGAAGTCGGATGGGCGATAGAGATTTGTGACGCCGTCGGCGGCCGACCAGCGGTGGACGACGTTGCGCCTCACGTCGCTCCAGATGACGCTGTCGTCGCTCGGCACGTAGACGGGTCCCTCCGCCCACAGCGCGCCCTGCGCGTGCCAGACCGATTCGGCATCGGCCGGCACGAGGCGCTCGAAACGCGGATCGCGCACGACCCGCTCGACCGGATGCCGGGCCACGGTCATTGTGCGGAGTGCGCCGCCGCGACGGTGGGCGCGTCGCGGTGCTCGGCCAGGTGCAGACCCAGGTCGAGAGCGATCTTGAGCAGGACCAGCACGACGATCGCGGCCGCTGGGGCTCCGGTCACCCCGATCAGGATCGCACCGAAGATGATCGTGATGTGGAGGACGACCAGCCGACCGTACGGCGCGAACATCTGCTGGGCGGCGGTCGTTCGCAGGTATTCTCCGCGGCCGATGTAGTTCAGGCGATACGACAGGCCGTGGCTGATGAAGAGACCGACGAGGACAAGAAGGATCGCCAGCGGGTCCAGCTTGGTGCCGAAGTCTGGGGTTTCGTCGGCGCCCATCGCCCCGAAGGTGGGCAGCAGCAAGACGAAGACGCCGTGGACGACCCAGAAGATGCCGTAATGCATGATGAAGAACGGGACCAGGGCGGCCTCGTCCGAGCCGCTCGGCGAACGACCGTTGACCTTGAAGCCGCTGAGCCGCCGCCGGGTCGCGCCGGCTGATGCCGAGGACCCGTCCTCCGACCCTTCCGCGCGGCGCATCTTCAGGACGTTGAACAGGCCGACGATCCCGTTCTCCAGCCAGTAGATGATGAGGATCCCCCACACGTCCCAGCCGAACCACAGGACGCCGACCAGCGGAACGAGGTTGGCAAGGATCAGGGCAGCGACGGCCGCATACGAGGAACCCACCTGGTACAAGGCGACGAGGCGCTCCACGCGCCGAATGCTAGCGGGTCCGACCGCCCAGGTGCGAGCTAGGCGTTCAGTTCGACCGGCGTGACCGAGATCGACCGGGATTCGCCACCGCGCTGGATGCGCAGGTCGATGCGGCGCCCGATGACGTCGCCGACGAGGCGCCGCTGGAGGTCGCCGACGCCCTCGATGGCGGTGCCGTCGAGTTCGACCACGATGTCGCCGACGCGCACGCCGGCGCTGGCCGCGGGTCCGGGTTGGAGGAGCTGGACGACCTCGAGGCCGCGCGCCCGGCCGACACGATCGGCAACGGCTTGACCGAGGGGGCGCGTCCCGCCGACGATGCCGAGGAACGCGCGCCGGACGCGCCCGTGGACGATCAGGCTCTCGAGGATCCGGCGCGTGGCGCCGTCGATGGGGACCGCCAGGCCGAGCCCGATCCCGGCGACGGCCGTGTTGATGCCGATCACCCGGCCACGGGAATCGGCGAGGGCGCCGCCGGAGTTCCCTGGGTTGAGCGCGGCATCGGTCTGGATGACGTTCTCGACCAGGCGACTGGCACGGCCGTCGCGGGTGGCGAGCGACCGTCCGAGGGCGCTCACGACACCGGCGGTCACGGTCCCGGCGAAGCCCAGCGGGTTGCCGATCGCGACCACGAGCTGCCCGACCCGCAGGCGCTCGGCGTGCCCGAGCGGCGCCGGTCGCGGCGTCCCGCCGGTGGTCCGCACGACGGCGAGATCCGACAACGGGTCGCGACCGACGACCTCGAAGTCGAGCTCGGCGCCGTCCACGAACGTGGCGGTTCCCACCTCCGACCCGGCCACGACGTGCGCCGACGTCACGAGGTAGCCGACCGGTTCGATGGCGACCGCCGAGCCGGCACCACCCGCCGTCCAGCCACCGACCTGGCGCGTCACGCGCAGGCTGGCGACCGACGGGATCAGGCGCTCGGCCGCCGTCGAGACGGCGACCGAGTACGCGTCGAGTGCCTCGCCGTCGTCCGCGTCGTCATCGACGAGCGGCACGGGCTCGGGCAGGGGCGCCAGCGCGACCACCGCGGTCAGGCCTCCCCGGTCGCGGTCGTTCCGCCGCCGACCTGGACGGTCCGCTCGTCGTTGCCGCGCACCAGCTTGACCTCGAACGGGAGCTCGAGTGTAGCGAGCGCCGCGTGGAGGTCGTCGGCGTCGGTGATCGGCTTCCCGCCGGCTTCGACGATGAGGTCGCCGGCTTCGATCCCAGCGGCAGCGGCAAGGCTGTCGTCCTCGACGCCACGGACCAGGATCCCGTCACGCTCGGCGAGCCCGACCGAACGGCGCATCCGGCGCGCGACATGCGACGGCGCGACGGCCACGCCGAGGCGCGGACGGGTCGGCGACTCGCCGCGGCCGAGGGCATCCACCCGGGCACGGAGCTCGGCGTCGGCCGGGAGGGCCAGGTAGAACCCCTCGCCGATCCGGTTGGTGTTGAGCCCGACCAGCTTCCCCTCGGCGTCGAGGAGCGCGCCACCCGACGATC
The DNA here is from genome assembly GCA_031360525.1 of Thermomicrobiales bacterium. Classification (GTDB taxonomy): domain Bacteria; phylum Chloroflexota; class Limnocylindria; order Limnocylindrales; family CSP1-4; genus SPCO01. Next base: position 988 of record JANMBS010000571.1, on the reverse strand, counting down.
CCGGCGCGAGCGGCGCCGTGTGCTCGACACTGCCGTCGATCTTGCGGCCACCGGGGCCGCGGAAGGCGCGCGCGACCGCCGACACGAGGCCGAACGTGACGCGAGTCCCGCCACCGTGGCTGGCACCGGCCCCGAACACCGCGCTGCCGACGGTGAGCGACGCGCCGTCGGCCCACTCGAGCGCGGTCGCGCCGGCCGTGTCGACGTCGATCACGGCGAGGTCGCCGTCGCCGTCCCAACCGGCAACGGTCCCGCGCGTGCGACGGCCGTCAGCGAACGTGACGGTGACTTCGTCGCCGCGCAGGTTGTGGGCGTTCGTCAGGACCTTGCCCGACGCGATCACCACGCCGGAGCCGCGGGTGCCGCGGCCGATCCCGACGATGGATGGTCCGGCGCGCTCGGCGATCGAGGCAACGGCGGTCTGGATCTCTTCGATGGCGCTCATTCGGTTCTCCGGGTCGCTTGTGGGCTGCGATAGACTTGTGACTTGCAATCTACTACTGACTCGCGGTCGTGACAAGCCCCCAACGTGCACCTACCATCGAAGCCATGGCCGAACCCGCGACGCGCCGCGAACCGTCCCCTCTCGAAGCGGCCCTCGAGCGTGTCGGCGATCGCTGGAGCCTGCTGATCGTCGAGGCGTTACTCGACGGCCCACGCCGCTTCAACGAGCTCGGTGAGGCCGTCGCCGGGATCGCACCCAACATCCTGACCGACCGCCTCCGCCGTCTCGAGCGCGAGAGGATCGTGGTCTCCACGCCATATCAGCAGCGCCCGCCGCGGATGTCATATTCGCTGACGGCCGCCGGCCAGGATCTCGCGTCGGCGCTCCGGATGCTCGCCGACTGGGGCTCTCGCGGGACGCCGGACGCGGAACCCACCCGCCATGGACGCTGCGGGACGCCGCTCGAGACCCGCTGGTTCTGCCCAACCTGCGAAACCGTCGTCGAGGGTCTGGACGCGGACGAGGCTCGAACGCTCTAGCTGG
>JANMBS010000558.1:0-10845 GCA_031360525.1 Thermomicrobiales bacterium | reverse complement strand
CATCGCCATCTCAGTGTGGGCGACCCAGAAGATGCCCTTGGTCTGATGGAGGATCTCGGCCCCGGTCTCGTCTTCGAGCGCCTGGTACATCTCGAGCGAGTGCTGGTAGAAGCGGATCGCCTCGGGGATGCCGTAGTTGGCGCGGATGATCGTCGTGTTGCGGCCGGTGTTGCCCGAGGCGATGTAGTCGGCCTCGACGACCGCGACGTTCGTGATGCCGTGGCGCGTTGCCAGGTAATAGGCGGTCGACAGACCGTGCCCGCCGCCACCGACGATGACGACGTCATAGGCCGACTTCGGCGCGCCCGGCCAGCGGATCGCGGGAAGCGTGTCGGTGTAGGCGCTCATCGGAGGCGGCTCGCGAGTTCGTCGGCGTAAGCGGCCGCGGTAAGAAGAAGGGCCTCGCCGTCATCAGGGAGCCAGACCCGGGCCGGGACGTTGGCGACCGCTCCCTGGGCGAGGGCCGGACGATCCGAGGGGAGCGACCACTCGATGTGATGCTCGACTTCCTCGACCGGCAGCCACGCGCCGGCGAAACCCGGCTCTGGTTCGACGATCGCGTGCTCGTCGTCGAGCTGGACCTCTGTGGCGCCGATGGCGAACGCGTCGTCGGGGGCGAGCCGGAGGACCGTCACCTCGGCAGGACCACGCCATGTCGCGGCATCGAGGGCGGCGGGGTCGGCGACCACGCGCAGGCCGCGGAGACGGTCAAGCGCGGGCACGGTGGCCCTCCGGGTCGTAGAAGGGGGTCGGTGTGACGACGGCCGCGCGGCCATCGATCTCGACCGTTGTCGGGAATGGCGTCCGGCGGAGCCAGCCGAGGATCAGTGCCACCCCGAGCAACGGGGAGTGCCAGCTCCCCGTCACGTTGCCGACGATCTCGCCCTCGGACCAGATCGGCGAGCCCTCGGTCGGAGCCGGGCCGTCCATCGTGAAGCCCTGCCAGCGGCGGTGGTCCTCGAGCTTGGCGGTCCGTTCCAGGGCGCCCCGACCGATGAATCGCGGTTTCTCCATCCTGACCGCCCAATCCATCCCGAGCCGGCGCGGCGTCGTGTCCAGTTCCGTATCCATGCCGACGATCACGTGGCCCTTCTCGAGCCGCAGGCCGAACAGTGCCTGGAGGCCGTGCGGCCGGATCCCGAGATCCTCCCCGAGCGAGAGGAGCGAGCGCCACAGCTCCACGGAGCGGTCGACGGGGTGGTGGAGCTCGAAGGCGGCCTCGCCGGTGAACGACAGGCGCATGACGTGGCACGGGACGCCGGCGATCTCGGCGCGAAGGTGGCCGAGGAAGCGCGGCGGGTCCGCGAGGCCGGCACGCCGCAGGAGTGTCGCAGCAAGCGGCCCGGTGACGTTGATCGCGGCGAGCGACATCGTTCGATCGAGGACGTGGACGTCGAGGCCCCACACATCGATCCAGTCGCGGACCCACATCTCCGCGTTGGCCGCGCCACCGGACGTGAACGAGAGCACGAAGCGTGTCTCGGAGTCGCGCAGGATCATGCCGTCGTCCATCACGTGGCCGCGCTCGTTGAGCAGGAGCGCGTAGCGCGAGCGCCCGGGCTTGATGTCGGCGACGTGGCAGGGGTAGAGCTGTTCGAGCAGTTCGACGACGTCGGGCCCCGAGACGACGAGCTTGCCGAGAGTCGAGACATCGCCGATCGAGACACCCTCGCGCACCGCCCAGTATTCCGAGACGGCATCGCCGTAGTGCCACGGCCGCCACCAGCCACCGAATCGATCCATCCGTGCGCCAGCCGCCAGATGCTCGTCGTGGAGCGGGGTCCTGCGGAAGGCGTCGACGTAGGTGTCGGCGGCGGCCTCGGCCAGGGTGATCTGGCGAGAGGCGGGGCGAGCCGTGAACGGGTCGGGCACGACGCTGGTCCGCGCGGCGATCCAGGCCCGAACGTTGGGCAGACACGCCCCACCCTGGCAGGTGCCGAGACATGCCTGGCTGGAGCGCTTGATGAGCTCCAGCTCGGTGAAGCCGCGGTCCCAGGCGTCGCCGAGGTCGGCGACGGTCGTGCCCATGCAACCGCACACGACGCCCTCGGTCGGGGGCGGGGGGAGCGGCCGGTCGTCGGCCGCCTCGCCGCCGCCGGTCACCGGGCCGGCGCCTGCCATGCGTGCCAACACGTGGCGCGGGGCGAGGCCAGCCCGACCACGACGGTGTCGGCCGGGGTGGTGGTCTCCGCACCGGTCGAAGGGTCTGCGGTCACGACAGCCCGGACGCGCCCGGGTGCAGCGCCCGGGTCGCCGTCGTCGCCACCACCGTCGAAGCGAACGAGCCGTCCGGGGATAGGTGTCGCCCACGTGCCGGGCGGCGGAGAACCGACCGCGACGACGCGCCCGAGATCCACGCCCGCGGCATTCAGCCGCTCGGCGGCGCGTGCGGTCACGATCCCGGCGAGCCGATTGCCGGCGCAGACGGGGTGAATCTCGGCGGCGCCGGTCGCAACGACGATCTCGTGCGGGCGAACGTGGAGCATCCCCGCTGGCGTGCGAACGACGATCAGCGGCCCGGCGTAGATCGCCACGACCTCCTCGCCCGAGCCGGCATCCAGGACACGGACCGTGCGCCCGGCGCGTTCGGCCTCGGCGGCTGCCGCCCGCCCGCTGGGCCCGCCACCGATGACCGCAACGTCGACCTCGAGATGATGGAGAGCGGTCCGTGACGCCAGGGCCGTCGCGGTCACAGCCGTGCCGGCCACGACAGGGAGTGCCGGCATTGCCCCGGCCGGATGCCGCGCGACCCGCGTGCCCGGCCGTGCCGCGGTCTGGCAGGTCCGGACGTACGCGACACCATCGACCTGCGCGAGGCAGTTCCCGCAGTCACCGGCCAGGCACAGCGTCCCGCCGCGGGCCGGCACCTCCCCACCGCGCAGGATCGCCATGGCCACTGAATCGCCCGGCTCGAACGCCACGGGCCGTCCGTCGACGACGATCCGGCCGGCGGCTTCGGTAGGCGCGCCCTCGGCCGTCGGCGGCGCGACCTCGGTCACTGGCGCATCCGCAGACCCTGCGGGTCGAACAGCGGCTCGGGCTGGAGCCGGGCCGGCCGTCGCCGCCCGATGATCTCGATCTCGAAACGGCCGGCGGCGGGACCGTCGGGGGTCGCCAGCTCAGCCGGGATGTAGCCGAGCGCGAGGGAGGCATCGACGGAGTGGCCGTAGCCGCCCGACGTCACCCACCCGACGACGGCACCGTCGTGCCAGATGGGCTCATCCCCGATGACATCGGCCGGCTCGTCCGGATCTGGCTCGACAACGAACGCCACGAGGCGGCGACTTGGACCGGATTCGGCTTCCTTCTCGTACGCGGCGCGGCCGATGAACTCGTGGTCGAGCTTCACATAGCGCTGCAGGCCCGCCTCGTGGAGCGTGTAGATCGGTCGATATTCGCGGTACCACGTGCCGTAGCTCTTCTCCAGCCGCAACGACATGAGCGCGCGGAATCCGAACAACCGGATCCCGTACTCCTCGCCCGCGGCCATCAGCTGGTCGAACAGGACACGCTGGTATTCCGGCGCGACCCACAGCTCGTAGCCGAGCTCGCCGCTGTAGTTGATGCGGCCGACCAACGCCGGGACCAGCCCGACTTCGATGGGTCGGAAATCCATGAACCGGAACCCCGACGTGGACAGATCCTCATCCGTGAGCTTGGCAAGCGTGTCGCGTGCATGAGGCCCGGCGATGGACAGGCCGACGAGCGACAGGCCCAGGACCTCGAATGTCACCGATCCGTCGGCCGGCAGGTGGGCGCTGAACCAGCGCGGGTGGTGGACCTCGGCGGCGAGCGAACCGAAGAGATAGTACTCGCCAGCGTCGGTCGGTCGGGCGACCGTGAACTCGCCGACGATCCTGCCGCCATCGTTGAGCATCGCCGTCAGCGTGATCCGGCCCGGGCCCGGCATGCGGGCAGTCAGCAGTGACGACAGCCAGGTTTCCGCTCCCGGCCCGGTCACCCGGTACTTGGCGTAGTTGGAGATCTCCGTGACGCCGACCCGCTCGCGCACGGCGGCGACTTCCTGTGCCACGCACGTCCAGGCGTTCGAGCGCCGGAACGTCACGTCCTCCCTGGGCTCCAGTCCGGCCTCCTGGAACCACAGTGCGTGCTCCAGGCCGAGGGAGGCGCCCCAGACCGCGTTCGCAGCGGTCAGACGGTCGTAGATCGGCGTCGTCCGCAGCGGACGGGCGGCAGGAAGCTCTTCGTTGGGGAAGGTGATCTGGAAGCGACGCCGGTAGTTCTCCTGCACCTTGGCGTTGGTGTAGGCCAGCCGCGCGTAGTCGCCGAAGCGTGCGATGTCCATCCCGAAGATGTCCATTCCCGAATCGCCCGCATCGCCGGCGGTCATCCAGGCCGCAAGCGCGAGCCCCACGCCGCCGCCCTGCGAGAGACCCGCCATCACCCCGCAGGCGAGCCAGTAGTTCCGAAGCCCGCGGATGGGACCGACGAGGGGGTTGCCATCCGGCGCGAAGGTGAATGGGCCGTTGATGACCTGCTTGATCCCGGTCGTCGCCATCGAGGGGATGTGCTTTGACGCGACGGACATCTCGGGCGTGATCCGTTCCAGGTCCGGCTTGAGGAGCTGCGACCCGAAATCCCAGGGCGTCTGCTTGGGCGACCATGGCTTCGCAGCCTGCTCGTACGTACCGAGGAGCATCCCCCCGCCTTCCTGGCGGACGTAGATCTCCCCGCCGAAGTCGATCGTCATCGGCAGCTCGCGTCCGGTCGAGTCATTGAACGCCTTGATCTCGGGCACGTCGGCGGTCAGAACGTACTGGTGCTCCATGGCCAGGACCGGGAGCTCGAGGCCGACCATGCGGCCGACCTCGCGCGCCCACAGGCCCCCGGCGTTGACGACGTGCTCGGCGTGGATCGGGTCGCCACCCTCGATCTCGACATCCCAGGTCTCGTCCGGACGCTGCGACAGCCCGGTGACGAGCGTGTGCAGGCGGACTTCCGCTCCGGCCATCTGGGCGCATTTCACGTAGGCGCGGGTAACGCCGGTCGGATCGACATGGCCTTCGACCCGGTCGTACAGGGCACCTACGAAGTACGCGGGATCCATCACGGGAAAGATGTCTCGCGCCTCGGATGGGGTGATCATCTCGAGTTCCATGCCGAGGTAGCGGCCCCGGGCGACGGCCATTCGCAGGAAGTCCATCCGGTCCTCGGTGTCGGCCAGCATCAGTCCCCCGCACAGGTGGATCGAGCAGCTCTGGCCCGAGACCTTCTCGATCTCCTCGTACAGGTTGATCGTGTACTGCTGGAGGCGCGCGACGTTCGGGTCGCCGTTCAGGGTGTGCATGCCGCCAGCTGCGTGCCACGTGGAACCGGCAGTGAGCTCGCGGCGCTCGAGCAGGACGACATCTTTCCAGCCGGCCTTCGTCAGGTGGTACAGGACACTTGCACCGACGACGCCGCCGCCGATGACGACGGCCTGGAACTCGTTCTTCATCGATCGGCCCTCTCAGTAGTCGGTGGGGACGCCGCCCTCGGCGACGCGCCGGGCGACGAACGCATCGAGTTCCTCGAGGACGCCCGGATCCATCGGCGGTGGCTCGTAGGCTGCCAGCAGCTCCTTCCAGATCCGGTTCGCCTTCGAGGGAAGTTCCGGTGAGCCGGCCTCCTCCCACGTCTCGTAGTTGCGCCAGTCGCTCAGCATCGGCTTGTGGAAGGCCGTCCTGTAGCGCGACTGGGTGTGCTCGGCGCCGAAGAAATGGCCGCCCGGGCCGACCTCCTGCATCGCCGAGAACGCGAGGGTCTCCTCGTCGACGACGACCGGTTCGAGGAACGCCGCGACCATCCCGAGCAACTCGGCGTCGAGGATCATCTTCTCGTAGCTGGCGTGGAGGCCGCCCTCCATCAAGCCCGCCCCATGCATCAGCAGGTTGACGCCACCCTGGATCGCGCCCCACAGCGAGAAGACCGATTCGTAGGCGGCCTGGGCGTCGAGCGCGTTGGCGGCACACACGTTGGACGAGCGATACGGGACGCCGTACCGCCGCGCCAGCTGACCGCCGATCATCGCCGTCCGCATGTACTCGGGCGTCCCGAACGCCGGGGCCCCCGACTGCATGTCGACGTTCGAGGTGAACCCGCCGTAGATGACCGGAGCGCCCGGATTGACCGCCTGGGTCAGGACCATCCCGGCCAGCGCCTCGGCGTTCTGTTCGGCCAGCGCACCGGCCAGTGTCACCGGAGCCATCGCGCCGGCCAGCGTGAACGGCGTGATGCACACGACCTGGTTGTGCTTCGCGAACTCCATGATCCCCTGGAGCATCGGCGCGTCGAGGCGCAACGGTGAACTGGAGTTGACGACGGTGAACACCGATGGCTCGCGGTCGATCGTCGCCTGGTCGACGCCACGGGCGATGCGGACCATCTCGAGGACGTCGATGTTGCGCTGGCGTCCGAGGCTGTAGCAGTGGACCGCCTTGTCCATCAGCGTCAGTGCGTCATAGCTGGCCCACAGGTGGCGGACGCCGTGGTGGAGGTCCACCGGCTCGACCGGATAGCCGGACAGGAAATGGACTGCATTGAGCGACTGGGCGAGGCGCAGGAGGTTCTGGTAGTCGGCCCGGTTCCCGATCCGCCGGCCCCGATCGAGGTCGGAAACGTTCGGCGGGCTGCCAACGGTCCCGAAGGCGATCCAGTCGCCGCCCAGCTGGACGTCGTAGGCGGGGTTGCGGGCGTGGAGGGTGAACTGCGCGGGCGCGGTCTTGATCAGCTCGGTGACCATCTCCGGATCGAAGCGCACGCGCTGTGAATCGGGACTCACCGTCGCCCCGGCCGCGCGCAGCACCTCTCGCGCATCGGCGTCGAGGAAGTCCATCCCGATCTCGGACAGGACGCGGAGCGAGCCGGTGTGGATCGACTCGAGCTCGTCGACGGACAGGAGCTCGGTCGGGCGGTAGCGCATCCGCGGCTGGGCCCACGGCGGCTGTTGCGGAGCGGCGTTGCGGGCATGGCCTTCGCGACCGCCGCCCCGACGACGTCGGAGCCCTTCGCCCGCGACCGTATCCATGTCTGTCACGTCGGTCTCCCGTTCGCCTGCGCCCGAGGACCGGCGCCCACTCGCATGCTACTAGTCCTCGCGCCCGAGCCTACGGACGTTCCGGATGAGGGTCAGCAGGAGGTAGACCAGCACCACCAGCAGCCCGAAGTGGACCCACGAGTAGTCCATCTCCGCCGGCAGGAACCGGCGGGTGTCGTCGGGGAAGGCGAGGACCAGGTAGAGCGCGGCGCCGACCCCCAGGATCGACATCCCAAGCCGGATCAGCCCGCGTCGCGCCGTCTGCATCTTGCGGCGGAACCCGAACAGCGATGCCTCGGCCTCGAGGATGACCGGCTGTTGCGCCTCGAGGAAATCCACGAAATCGAGCGCGCGCTGCATCCGGCCCGACGCCGCGTAGAGACGATCGAAGGTGCGCCGTGGGTCGAGTAGGGCGAGCGACTGTTGGCGGGCGAGACGCCGGATGAAATGCCGGACATTCGACGGCAGGTCGTACGCCACTGCGAGCTGGTGGCGCAGCGTCCCGAGCGTGACCAGCATCTTGAGATAGGCGACGATGCTTGGCGAGAGGGTCAGCGCCTGGACCCGGATGGTCTCGAGGATGTCCACCGCCAGCTTCGAATAGGGGTTCTCGGTCGGACGCAATGCGGGGCCGGGGGCGCCCTTCGTCGCACGCGAGCGTTCGGCGACGGTGTCGTACAGGAACGCCTGGTGAAGCCGGATGAGCCGGCGCCGGGCCTCGTCGGCGTCGGTCGCGTGGGTCGGAGCAAGCCAGCGCATCAGCTCGCGGACGGCAGCTTCGACCTCGCCCCGGAAGAGGTACCAGCTGTAGCGGGTGAGCGACTCGCGGACGCTGTCGGGAAGCTGGCCGACGATCCCGAAATCCACGTAGCCGATCGCGTCATCGGGCAAGACGAACAGGTTGGCAGGGTGCAGGTCCGCGTGGAAATAGCCGAACACGTAGACCTGGTTGAGCATGTTCCAGTCAAGGTGCCTGACGATCCGGTCGAGGTCGTGGCCGGCGGCGGCCAGCGCGTCGAGGTAGGCCACGTCCCCATCACGCTTGGCGATCATGATCTCGATGAGCGGGATGCCGTCGATGAACTGGGTCGTCAACACGCGCGACGTCGTGTAATCGCGATGGACCCGGGCGATGCGTTCGTATCTGTCGCCTTTGGAATGCTCGTAGAGCAGGACGGCCTGGCGCGCCTCCACGAGGTAGTCGAGCTCGTCGGCGGTCCAGCGGGCGAACTCGTCGATGACGTCCCGGCTGCGGGTCCCGCCGAACACGTGCGTCCAGTCGAGCAGCCAGGTCATCCCGTACATCAGGTGGATGTCCGCCTGGAGCGTCTCGCGGATGCCCGGTCGCTGGACCTTGACCGCGACCCGCTCACCGCTGTGGAGGACAGCCTGGTGGACCTGCCCGATCGAGGCGGCCGCGAACGACTCCTGGGCGAACGACTCGAAGACCGTCTCCGGCTCGCCACCGAGCTCGCTGCGGATGATCTCCCGGACCCCGGCGTACGGGAACGGCGCGACCTGGTTCAGGAGCTTGAACAGCTCGTCGCAGTAGGCGGTCGGCAACAGGTCGAAGCGCAGGGCCAGCATCTGACCCAACTTGACCCAGGCGCCACCGAGCTGTTCGAGGGCGAGGCGCGTCCGGACCGGGCCGCTCCGCCGATCGGACCCCGGCAGGTGGAGGGCGGGGAAGATGAAGAAGCGAACGAAGACCGAGAAGACGCGCCAGACCCGGCGCGGATGCCTGAACAGCCTCCTCACCTGACCGGACCGGGGAGACGGGTCGCGCGCCGTCCGGTCCGGCGGCCGCGGGTGAGCGCTACCGGACGCCCGTGCGCCGAGCCGGACCGCTCACGAGGCCTCGTCATCCAGCGGGACGCGACGGCGCCGATTCGGGAGCGAGGTCTCCTCTTCCCATTCGCGACCGGTCCGCACCATCTCCTCGTAGGTTCGGCGGGACCAGCGCATGAGCACGGTCATCGCACCTTCGGCCGCGAGCTGCGCCTCGCGGCCGTAACGGACACCCATCCGGACGCCGTCGGCGATCCTGGCCTCGCCCTCGTCGAACGCCTCGGCCACGCGGCGCTGACGCAAGCGGCGGGCGTATGCCTCGCGTTCCTCGGGACTCGGGCCGTTCAGCCAGGCCTGCCGGCGTTCGCGCTCCTTGGCGACCCACGCGTCGATCTCGGCCTGGGTTGGCTCCAGCCCGGCTGCCTCATCCGTCATGGCGTCCCCCGACGTCCTGGCCGTCGATCCGGTCATGTCAACCACCCCCTGGATTGGTCACTGACAGTGCGACTTGTCTTTCGGAGCGACGAGTGTACGCCTGCGAGTGCGGGCCGGCCATGCTGCACACCGGCAGGCCGTCAGCGTCCGGAGAGGTCGAACCAGGTCGTCTTCAGCTGGGTGTAGCCGTCGAGGGCATGGAGCCCTTTGTCGCGGCCGAAGCCCGATTGCTTGAAGCCACCGAACGGGACGGTGATGTCGGCCGAATCGAAGGTGTTGACCCAGACGATCCCGGCCCGGATCCGGCGGGACAGCCGGTGCGCCCGGTTGACGTCCCTCGTCCACAGGCCGGCGGCCAGACCGTATGGCGAATCGTTGGCGATGGCGATCGCCTCGTCCTCGTCCTCGAACTCGGTCACGGTCAGGACCGGCCCGAAGATCTCCTCACGGGCCACGCGCATCGAGTTGGACACGCCGTCCAGGATCGTCGGTTCGATATAGAAGCCGCCGGTCTCCTCACGGACGCGCTCCCCGCCGGCCACGACCCGGGCGCCCTCCTCGCGACCGAGATCCACGTACCCGAGCACCTTCGCAAGCTGGCGTTCGTCGACGATCGAGCCGAGGCGGGTCTTCGGATCCAGGGGCTCGCCGGGCGCCAGCCGCCGTCCCAGCGCGGCGACGCGCTCGACGAGCTCCTCGCGGACCGAGCGATGGACGACCAGCCGCGACCCGGCGTTGCATGTCTGGCCGCTGTTGTAGAAGATCCCCCAGCCGATCGCCGAGGCCGCCGCCTCCAGGTCGCCGACGTCGGCCAGCACGACCTGCGGGCTCTTGCCGCCGAGCTCGAGCGAGATCGCCTTGACGTCCGACTCGCCGACCGCCCTGAGCAGCGAACGACCGACCTCGGTCGAGCCCGTGAACGCGATCTTGTCGACGCCGGGGTGACGGGCCAGGGCGTCGCCGATGACCGCGCCCGGCCCGGTCACGACGTTGAGAACGCCGTCCGGGAGACCTGCCTCGACGGCCAGCTCCGCGAGGCACAGAGCGGTCAGCGGCGACTGGCTGGCCGGCTTGAGCACGACCGAGTTGCCGGTCGCGAGCGCGGCGCCCAGCTTCCAGGCGGTGATGATCATCGGGTAGTTCCAGGGGACGATCGCGGCGACCACGCCGATCGGCTCGCGGGTCACCAGCGACAGGGCGTCGGGGCCGGTCGGGCCGACCTCGCCGTATGCCTTGTCGATGGTCTCGGCATACCACTGGAGGGTCGTGGCGGCGCTCGGGATGTCGACGGTGAGCGTGTCGCGGATCGGCTTGCCGACGTCGAGCGACTCGAGCAGCGCCAGCTCGTCGAGGTGCTCCCGCACCAGTTCGGCGAGGCGGAGCAGGACGCGCTTGCGGGCGGCCGGCGGCTGGTCGCTCCAGCGTCGGTCGTCGAACGAACGGCGGGCGGCGCCCACCGCACGGTCGACGTCCTCGGGGTCGCCCTCGGCGATCCGGGCGATCGTCGTGCCGTCGCGCCCGGCGATGTCGTCGAACGTCCGGCCCGACGCCGCCGGCTCGAACCGGCCGTCGATGAACAGCTCGGT
>JANMBS010000523.1:0-2803 GCA_031360525.1 Thermomicrobiales bacterium | reverse complement strand
GGTCCTCTTCATCGTCATCCTCAACTTCGTCCTGTTCCGGATGATGCCCGGCTCCCCCGACCGCGTCCTCCTTCGCAACCCGAATGTCACCACCGAGATCCGTGAGGCGGCGCGCGAACGCTGGGGCCTCGACGACCCGGTCCCGATCCAGCTCGTCAAGTACTTCGCCGCGACGCTGCAAGGGGACCTCGGCTATTCGTTCCAATACCAGGGCCTGCCGGTGACCGAGGTCCTCGCCAGCCGGCTGTGGCCGACGCTCATCCTGTTCGGGCTCGGCGAAGTGATCGCCATCGTCGTCGGGTTGGGGCTGGGTGCCTATTCGGGCTGGAAACGCGGCGGCCCGGTCGACTATCTCGGGAACGGCACCTCACTCGTGCTCTATTCGATGCCCTATTTCGTGATCGGCATGTTGATGCTCGGCATCTTCGCGACCGGCCTCGGCTGGTTCCCGACCAACGGCATGTTCGAGGTCGGCAAGCAGTACGACTCCGCGTGGCAACAGGTCGGCGACTTCGCCCGGCATCTCTTCCTGCCGGTCATGACCGTGGCCATCGGGCTGATCGGCCAGTACTCGATCCTGATGCGCTCGTCGGTCATCGACACGCTTGGCGAGGATTACGTCACGACCGCCCGCGCGAAGGGCCTGTCCGATGACACGGTCCTGCGTGACCACGCCCTTCCCAACGCGCTGCTGCCGGCGGTCACACTCATCGCCATCAACCTCGGCTTCGTCATCGGCGGCGCGATCACGGTCGAGGTCGTGTTCAACTGGCCCGGCCTGGGCACACTGACGGTGGCCGCCGTGGGTGCCCGCGACTATCCCGTCCTGCAGGGCATCTTCTTGTTGCTGAGCATCTCGGTGGTGGCCGCAAACCTGGTCGCCGACGTCGTGTACGGACGGCTCGACCCAAGGGTGCGGTCGTGACCGCGCCCGCGACCGGGCTGGACGGCCCCGTCCCGGCGCCCGTGGGTCGTCGCTCGTGGCTGGGCGGCCAGCGCGACTTCTGGCGCCAGTTCTCGCGGCATCGCGACGGGCTGTTCGGCATCGTCGTGCTGGTCTTTTTCACGGTCATCGCCGTCGCCCCGCAGCTGTTCGTCGGGCCGCTCGAAACGGTGACCACGTCGTCCGGCCTGCCTCTCGACCCACCCTCCGCGACCCACATCTTCGGCACCGACGAGCTCGGCCGCGACATCCTCAACCTGACCGTCCACGGGGCACGCGTCTCCATGGTCATCGGCCTGCTGGCGACGGTCATCACCATCCTGCTCGGGGCGGTCATCGGCATCGCGTCGGGCTTCTTCGGTGGCCGGATCGACGCGCTGCTGATGCGCATCACCGACTTCTTCCTGGTCCTGCCGACGTTCGTCCTGGCCCTCGTCCTGGCCCCGATCATCCTCGACATCGTCGGCGAGACGAGCCAGATCGGGGGGATCCGGATGACCCTCGTCGTGATCGTCATCGTCATCGGCATCACCAGCTGGGCGTCGACGGCGCGCATCATCCGGTCGCAGGCGCTGACCGTGAAGGAGCGGATGTTCGTCGATCGGGCACGGGTCATCGGCTCGGGCGGGGGTCACATCATGCGCCGCCACATCCTGCCCAACGTGCTCAACCTGATCGTGGCCAACACGGTCCTCGTGTTCGGCGGGGCGATCCTGACCGAGACGCTCCTCGCGTTCGTCGGGCTCGGCGACCCGTTCGCTCCGTCGTGGGGCCAGATCCTTAACGCGGCCGAGTCGCAGGGCGCGCCGACCCTCGGGGCGTGGTGGTACATCGTGCCGCCGGCGACCTGCATCGTCCTCGTCGTCCTGTCGTTCACGCTCGTCGGCGGGGCGCTCGACTCGGTCCTCAACCCGCGCCTCCGGACCCGCCGATGAGCGACCGCGCGTTCCCGCCGTCCACCGAGCCGAGCCTGACCCCGCCCGATATCCGGCCCGAGGAGCTCGAGCACGTGCCGGCGATCGTAGACGAGGCCGACGGTGCCGCCGAGCTCGACGCGACCGCGATCTCGCACGCGGCGCTTGCGGCCGAGCCCGGTGGGCCGCTCCTTGGGCGGCGGAAATGGCCGCTCCCCAAGCAGGCCGATCCCGACGCGCCGCTGCTCGAAGTCACCGGCCTGAAGACGCACTTCACGCTCGAATCGGGTGTGGTCCGGGCGGTCGACGGGGTCAGCTTCCGGCTCGACTACGGCGAGGCGCTGGGGATCGCCGGCGAGTCCGGCTGCGGCAAGACGACGACCGCACTGTCGCTGGTCAACCTCCTGCCGGCCAACGCCCGGATCCTCGAGGGCAGCATCAAGCTGATGGGCATCGACCTCGTGCCCAAGACCGAGAACCAGCTACGGCGCTATCGGTGGCGTGAGATCAGCATCGTCTTCCAGGGCGCGATGAACGCGCTCAACCCGGTCCGCCGCGTGCGCGACCAGATCGCAGAGCCGATCGAGGCCCGCCTCGGCCAGTCGCCCAAGGAAGCCCGGAAGCGGGCGGGGGAGCTGCTCGAACTGGTGGGCATCCCGCGGAAGCGCGGCCAGGCCTACCCGCACGAGCTGTCGGGCGGGATGCGCCAGCGAGCGATGATCGCGATGGCCCTCGCCTGCGATCCGGCGATCGTCATCGGTGACGAGCCGACGACCGCCCTCGACGTGATGGTCCAGGCCCAGATCCTGCAGTTGCTCGAGGACCTGCGGGCCAAGCTCGGACTATCGCTCGTGCTCATCACCCATGACCTGTCGGTCATCGCCGAGACGTGCGACCGGGTGCTGATCATGTACGCCGGCCGGGTCGCCGAGGAGGGTCCGGTCGG
>JANMBS010000588.1:0-2185 GCA_031360525.1 Thermomicrobiales bacterium | reverse complement strand
CCAACGTGCATTCCTCCTGTGACGGCCAGGGCCGGCCGTCGGGCGTGATCGTCGGGGGCATCGGGACCGGCCGGCTGGGGCCGAATGTGGGGCTGTCCCCGGAACGTTCTGACGTCGCATCGTCTCGACTCCGCCGACCCTTCCGCCGGTCAACCCAGCGCCTGTCGGTGCGGTCGGTCGCGATGCTTTAGCACTCTACGTGTGAGAGTGCCAAGTCAGATTACAGAACCCGGGTCCGGGCTGTCAACCCGGGTGGCCCGTAAGTCGGGTGGCCGGCGTGCCGAGCGGGGTTCTGAGCGCGTGCGGCACCGATCGGGGTCGCCTCGTACAGTGACTAGTTCCCGCCCGAGAGAGATCTGACACAACGGGCGGCCCGCCCAGGGCCGTCCGATCGCACAGAGTGGCCGCTGGAGCGTCGGCACGATCGACTACGGGTGCTGGATCGTGAGCGTGACTTCGTTGGTCGCCTGGGCGAGCGTGACGCAGCCGCCACCGTCGTACCCGACGTACCAACCGACGATGCCCTCGGACATGTCATAGATGACCGCGTGGCGCAGGGCCGGGAACGGCTCCTCGATCCCTCGCGGACCGACATAGGTCTCCTGGCCAGCATCGTTCGAGAGGGACATCCCGGTGAATCGGATCTGAAGAACGTGCTCGCCGTTCATGGTGATGGCCTGCCCGCTTCCGGCGAGGGTGTACGGAGGTTGGGCGATCTCCAGGCGGCCTTTCGGCGGGGTCGGCGGCCCGGGCAGTGACGGGTCCCCAAAAACGAACGTCAGCCCGTCTGCGCTGGCACCCGGCGACAGCCTGATGTCCGTGAAGCGATCCGAGGGGAGGCTCCCCGTCTGTGGCGTGACGGCGCAGGCGGCAGGTGCGGCCGGCGTCACGATCGGAGCGGACGTCGGGACCGAGGTCGCGGTGGGCATGCTCGGCGTCGCTCTCGAACCCGCGACCGAGGCGAGGGCAGACGCGGCAGGAGACGGGACGACGGAAGCCGCCCCGCATGCAGCAAGGATCATTGCGAGTGCCGCGACGGCGACGATCAGGAGTGAGAGGCGGGTCACTGCGTCCTCCGGGAGCTCGGGAAGGTGCGGTCGTAGGCGGCGATCAGGTCCGGCCCCAGCGTGTCCAGGGTCGTCCCCCGCCGCTCCGCGGCCCACTCCCCTGTGACGCGCACCCATTCCGGTTGGTTGCGCGACCTGGGCGCGCCCGGCGGCGACAGGAATGGCGAATCGGTCTCGATCAGGAGGCGGTGGGCCGGCACGATGGCGGCCACGTCGGCCGACACTTCCTCACCCCGCCGGAAGACGAGCCCCGAGAAACTGACGGCGAGGCCGAGATCGATGACCTGGCGGGCGTAGTCGAGCGGACCCGAGTACGAGTGGATCACAGCCGGCGGGCGCTCTGCGAACGCGCCCGCCCAGGCCGTCCCGCCGACGCCCGCCGCACGCAACTCCGCAACCAGCGCGTCCTGCGCATCGCGCCCGCCCTCCGCCGAACGGCAGTGGAGGATCGCCGGCTTGCCGGCCTCGAGGGCGAGCGCCAGGTTGCGCCGGAGGTTGGCCAGCTGGTCCGGGATCGGGCTGAAGACACGGTCGTAGTCGAGGCCGGTCTCGCCGATCGCCACGACCCGGGGGTCGGCGGCCCAGGCGACGACCCGCGCCCAGCCCTGGTCATCGACCTTGGCTGCGTCGTGTGGATGGATGCCGACCGCGGCGTCGAGCCACGGGAAGCGGTCGACGCAGCCAAGCGCCCGTTCCGACGAGGCGACGTTCCAGCCGGGGACCAGGACGCGTTCGACGCCGGCCAGGCGCGCGGCCCCGATGACCTGGTCGGCGTCGGGCTCGAACCGATCGGCGTTCAGGTGGCAGTGGGAGTCGACGAGCCGCACCGGGCCATCCTAGACGACCGTCAGCTCATGTCCGTTTCGACATCGAGCCGAGGGAAGAGCGGCTCCGGCGCGGTCACACGACCCGCCTCGGTCGCGTGGGCGCCCCAGGCGAGCTCATCGAGGATCGACGGGCCGCCGTTGCCATCCGGGCCGTATGGGTATGCGTGGCCAAACTGGGCGAGCAGGCGTGGCGCGGTCCCCGGCAGGAACGGCGCGGCAGCGAGGCCGACCAGCCGGCACGCCTCGACCAGGTCGCCGAGGACGCCGCGCAGGCGCTCGCCCGCGGTCTCG
>JANMBS010000463.1:0-3036 GCA_031360525.1 Thermomicrobiales bacterium | reverse complement strand
GCCGGCGATCCTGCGGGTAGGCCCCGAGTCGCGCGCCACGGTACACAAGCTGGTCGCCGACCTGCGCGTCAATGCCGAGGCCGCGCATGAGGTGCCAGCCGGGGAACTGCTCTACCGGTTTCTGCGTGGGAGCGGTCTGCTCGCGCGACTGGTCGAGACGGACACCCCGGCCGCGGAGGAGCAACTCCAGAACATCGCGCGCTTCTTCGAGATCGTCCGCTCGCAATCGGCATTGCTGGCCGATGACCGGGCGGTCTTCGTCGCGCCGCATCTCGCGACGCTCATCGAGGCCGGCGACGACCCGGCCACGGCCGAGCTCGATCCGGACGCCGATGCGGTCGCGGTGCTGACCGTCCACAAGGCGAAGGGCCTCGAGTTCCCGGTCGTCTTCCTGCCCGGGATGGTCGCAGGCCGGTTCCCGTCGGGTGGCAAGGGCGACGCCCTGGCGCTCCCGGCCGGGCTCGGTCGCGGACTGCCACCGCCCTCCGAGCTGGCCCTCGCCGAGGAGCGGCGGCTGTGCTACGTGGCGATGACGCGCGCGCGTGACGAACTGATCCTGAGTCACGCAGCGGATTACGGCGGGGCGCGCGCCCGGCGCGTCTCCCCGTTCGTGCTCGAGGCGCTGGACCTGCCTGCTGCGGCCGGTGTCCCCGGCGCCGGGGCGCGTGCGACCACGCCGGCGGAGCGCCTGGCGACGTTCGAGCCCAGCGCTGCGACGCCCATCGCTCCGGAGGGTCCGATCACCGAGCCGCTGTCGCTGAGCTTCTACCAGGTCGACGACTACCTGACCTGCCCGCTCAAGTACAAGTACGCCCACGTGCTGCGCGTCCCGCTCGCCCCGCACCACGCGATCGTCTACGGCGCCGCGCTCCACAAGGCCGTCCAGCTCTTTCATCACGGCCACGCCAAGGGCCACGTCATGAGCGAGGCGGAACTCGACGAGGTCTTCGATGGCGCCTGGTCGAACGAGGGGTTCATGAGCCGCGACCACGAGGAGGCGCGGCTGACCGCGGGGCGCGCGGCCCTGCGCCGTTTCCGCAAGGCGCAACTGGAGCCTGACGCCGTCATCCCGACCTATGTCGAGCGCGAGTTCAGCTTCACGCTCGGTGGCGACCGGGTCCGCGGCCGCTGGGACCGGGTCGACGTCGTGCCTGTCGACACGGCGAGTACCCCGTCCGCGGGCGCAGGCAGTGCGCCCCTCGCGGACGTCGTCTCGCCGACGCTCGGGATCCTCGGCCCGGAGCGGGTCACGATCACCGACTACAAGTCCTCCGATGTGCGCGACCCGGCCAAGGCGCGCCAGCGCGCCCGCGACTCGCTCCAGCTTCAGATCTACGCGATGGGCTACGAGGCGATGACCGGTCGGCTGCCCGATGCCATCGCCCTCCACTTCCTCGAGTCGGGGCTGGTCGGGGTGGTCGACGTCGACCCCAAGCGGCTGGCCAAGGCCCGCGAGAAGATCGCCGCAGCCGCGGCCGGCATGCGGGCACGCGACTACACGGCGCGCCCCGACTACCTGGCCTGCACCTACTGCGCGTTCCGTGATATCTGTCCGTCGAGCGTGGCCCGCTGAACGCCCGACCGTGCAGGGTGCCCTAGAATCGATGGTCATGGAAGCGCGCGATCGGACGGCCAGCCTGGCCTTCTTCGGCGCGGCTGCGGTCGTCTGGGTCCTGCTCGGTCTGGTCGTCACGACGCGCGATCCGCTGGTCGATCGGAGTGCCGGCTTCGTGGGGGCAGCCCTGATCGGCCTCGCCATGGCCCTGACGCTCATCCCGATCGTGTGGCTGACCGTCTTCGGTCGCCACCGCCAGATCGCCTATCAGGGCGACTGGTTGCGCGCGATCCGGCGAGGAGCGTGGGTCGGCGTCCTGGTGGCCGTTCTGGTGGTCCTCCGTCTGCAGGGCCTCCTGGAGCTGCCGATCGCGCTGTTCATGATCGCGCTCGTCCTCGTCGCCGAGGCGACCCTCTCCGCCGAGCGCTGAAGGAAGCCGCCAAGTATCGTTCCGTCGTCGGGGGCCGTCCGCAGGTAGCAGGAGACCGAGTGTCCCCATTGACCGCCACCCGACCCGCGGCGCCATTCGAGGAAGCAAAGGCGCGCGTCGCTGGAGCCGTCGAGGCCGCTCGCGACGAGATCGTCGAGCTGTCGCACCGGATCCACGCGGACCCCGAACCGGCATTCGAGGAGACGCACGCCGCCGCCTGGGTGGCCGAGACCCTCGTCCGCCACGGCTTCACGGTCGAGCACCCGGCCGGGAGCCTGCCGACCGCGGTCCGCGCGACGCTCCGCGGACGAGCCGGCGACGGCCCCCGGATCGGGATCCTCGCCGAGTACGACGCACTCCCGGGTCTTGGCCATGGTTGCGGTCACAACACGATGGCCGCGTCCGGGGTCGGCGCCGCGATCGCCCTGGCCGCGCTGGCCGATGAGCTCCCCGGCGAGATCATCTTCCTGGGCACCCCGGCCGAGGAACGGGGGAGTGGCAAGCAGATCATGATCGACGACGGGCTGTTCGAGGGTCTCGACGCGGCCCTCCTCTACCACCCGTGCGACCGCAACCACGTCGAGAGCCATCCCCTCGCCTCGGAGGACGTCGACGTCGTCTACACCGGCCTGCAGTCGCACGCGTCATCGGATCCGTGGCGTGGCAGGAACGCGCTCGATGCGCTGATCGTCCTGTTCACGTCGGTCGGGTTGTGGCGCCAGCAGCTCCATCCGACCGCTCGGGTGCACGGCGTCATCAAGGAGGGCGGGACGGCCGCCAACATCATCCCGGACCGGACCGCCGCCTGGTTCATGGTCCGTAGCGACGACGAGATCGAGTACGAGACGATGCGCGACCGTTTTCGCGAATTGTGCGAGGCGGCCGCGTTGGCGACCGCTACCACGGTCGAAGTGACGTTCTCCGGTCGCGCCCGGACGATGCGAAACAACCAGATCGTCGGCGAGCGGTTTCGCGCGAACATGGCCGCCTACGGCATCGCCGACCAGGGCGATGACCCGAACGCCGGCTCGACCGACATGGCCAACGTCAG
>JANMBS010000447.1:0-5833 GCA_031360525.1 Thermomicrobiales bacterium | reverse complement strand
GCCTGCCAGGCCGGCTTCGTCAACAACCTCAACGACGCGATGGCGTGGGGGCTCCTTCCGATCGTCCAGGCGGCCGCCGGGCTCCCGATCGCGCAGATCGGCCTGCTCGCCGGCGCCTATCCCGCGACATGGGGCATCGCCCAGATCGCGACCGGCGCTCTCTCCGACCGGATCGGACGGAAGCGATTGATCGTGGCCGGGATGCTGGCGCAGGCGCTGGCCATCGCCGCCATCGCGGCGACGACCGGGTTGGTGCCGTGGCTCATCGCCGCGATCGGACTCGGCCTCGGGACTGCCATGGTCTACCCGACGCTTCTCGCGGTCGTTGCGGACGTGGCCGAGCCGCGCCGTCGCGGAGCTGTCACCGGCGTCTACCGCTTCTGGCGGGACCTCGGCTTCGCGGCCGGAGCGATCCTGGTCGGGCTTCTCGCCGACAGGTTCGATGCCCGGTGGGCGATCCTCGCGGTCGCCGCGTTGACCGCCGCCTCCGGCCTCGTCGTCGCGGTGCGGATGCGGGAGACGCGGCCCACGGCGTGACCCACGGTTGGCGACCGTCGCGGGGGGCTCCGCGTCCTAGGCCCTCGTCGACTTGGTCGGCCTCGCCTTGGGGACCTTGGGCGGCAGCGTCTCGCCGTAGTCGAGGGCCCGCTGGATCCACTGCCGAATCGCCTCGTCGTCCTCGATGATCGAGGGTGGCAGGAGGGTGAAGCCGGTCATCGGGCGGCCGGGCATCGGTTCGAACGGTGCGCTCCCCGGGATCGCCTCGAGCTCGCTGCGCTCCTCGGCCCCGAGCTTGACGTGCCAGCTCGATCCGAACAAGCCGCTGACCATGTTGCCGCCGACGTACAGGCAGGGATAGCCGAACGTCAGACGACGCGTCGCGTGCGGGTACTCGGCCGCGACGGTGTCGAATCGCGCGACGAGCTCGGGCGGGGATTTCTCCATCTTCGGCATCGGACACCTCCACGCCGTACGGTAACGCCTGACCATCGCCGACCGGGGCAACGCCGAGGCCGACCCGGCCCGGCCCGGTTCGGCGGCGGCCGGCGCTAGATGGCCTCGATCCGGCGTGGTGAAAGACGTGGCCCGTATCGGGGCGCTCGGATCCCGCTGAGTTCGAGAAGACGCATGACCCGCGCGCGCTGGCCGCGGTAGGGCTCGAGCAGTTCGAGCATCCGGGTGTCGTCGGCGCGCGGTTCACCCGCCAGGGCGTAGGCGACCAGGTTCGGCAGGTGGAAGTCGCCGACGCTGACCGCATCCGGGTCGCCGAGCGCCCGGACCCCGACCTCCGCTGCGGTCCACGGCCCGATCCCCGGGACGGCAGTCAGCCGGGCGTACGCCTCGGGAAGCGGCAGCTCCACGATCGCCTCGAACCACGACGCGCGCGACGCGACGAGGCGTATGAGCTCGGCGCGACGACGTTCGATGCCGAACGGGTGGTAAGCGTAGTAGGGGAGCGCGGCCAGGGTGGCCGGCGCCGGCGGGAGCCGAAGCCGCCACTCGGGCGGTCCGGGCGCCGGTTCTCCGTGGACCCGGATCAGCCCTCTGAACGCTCGATACGCCTCGTCGCTCGTGACCTTCTGTTCGAGGATCGCGGGGATGAGCGACTCGAGCACGGCCGCTGTGCGCGGGATGCGGATCCCGGTGGTCCGGCGGGCAAGTCGGGCGATCAGGGGATGGCCGATCGGGATAGGGGCGGGCTCTAGGTCCAGACCGAGGAGGGCGGGGACGTCGGCGAGCGCCCGGTCGGCACCCGGGCCCCACGCCTCCGCCCGCACCTCATGGCCGGTATGGACAAGGGCGACAGTGGCCGGTCCATCGGGTGTGCGCGTGACTCGCCAGGCGCGTCCGGTCGAGAGGCGGATCGTCGGATCGTACGGGCCTCGCGCCAGCGGCGCGAGCGTCCCGAGCAGGTCCAGGGGGTGACGGACGGGGTAGGAGCGGACGGCCATGTGACGACGATCGTGACAGAGCACGGGTTTCGTCGCGAACCGCACCAAAACCCCACGGAGCGGCACATCCGTGCTACCGTCCCGGCTGACGTGCGACCCAGAAATGTCGTCGCGAGCATGGCGCTCATCGCCCTGCTCGTCATGGTCGTCGTTCCCGGTTCGGTCGGTTCGAGGGTCCCCAGCCCCGCAGCCAGCCTGGACCCCGGTCTCTTCCAGCGAGTCGAGGCCGCGGCGCTCGAGCGCGGGACGGCGGTGACGATCCTCCCCCAGGATCCAGATGACCGGTCCGCCGGCACACTGGACGAGACATCAGCGCTAGTGGATCCGGCCCTTCGAGCGGAAGCGCCGGAGGCCCCGGTTCGACCCGCCCAGAACCGACCAACGGCTGGCTCGGTCAGCAAGAACGTCTGGCGTCACGACCCGAACATCTCGTGGTATGGCCCGGGACTCTATGGGAACGGGACCGCGTGCGGCCAGAAGCTGACCAGGGATCTCGTCGGCGTCGCGCATCGGACCTTGCCGTGCGGCACGCTGGTCACCTTCCGCTACCAGGGAGTCACGCTGACGGTCCCCGTCATCGATCGCGGCCCTTACGTGAGCGGTCGCACCTGGGACCTGAGTCATGGCGCGTGCGCCAAGCTCCATCACTGCTTCACCGGCACCATCGACTGGAAGTTCCCCGGCAGCTGACGCTGTCCTGCGGCGGACGCCCATCCCGCGCAACGGCGCGACGCAACGCGCGCCGGACGGCGAGACTTGCCCTCGTCCCGGATTGATAGGAGTACGTGTGCGGATCCTCGTCATCGGTGCAGGCGGTGTCGGAAGTGCGGTGGTCCCCATCGCGGCTCGGCGCGGGTTCTTCGAACGGATGGTGGTCGCCGACTACGACGCCGGACGAGCCGAGCGGGCGATCGCGCGCTTCGCCGGGGATGGGCGGTTCGTGGCCGCGCGGGTCGACGCCTCGAAGCCGGGGGATGTCACGGCCCTCTGCCACGAGCACGGGATCACCCACGTCCTGAACGCGGTAGACCCGCGATTCGTCATGCCGATCTTCGAAGGGGCCTTCGCGGCTGACGCCGACTACCTCGACATGGCGATGTCGCTGTCGCACCCCGATCCCGAGGCGCCCTATGAGCGGCCGGGCGTCAAGCTCGGCGACGAGCAGTTCGCGCGGGCAGACGCGTGGTCGAGCGCCGGGAGGCTCGCGCTGGTGGGCGTCGGCGTCGAGCCGGGGCTGTCGGACATCTTCGCCCGGTACGCGCAGGACCACCTGTTCAGCGAGATCGACGAGGTCGGCGTCCGCGACGGGGCGAACCTCGTGGTCGAGGGATACGACTTCGCGCCGTCGTTCTCGATCTGGACGACCATCGAGGAGTGCCTCAACCCGCCAGTCATCTGGGAGGCGGATCGGGGCTGGTACACGACGCCGCCGTTCAGCGAGCCCGAGGTCTTCGAGTTTCCGGAGGGGATCGGACTGGTCGAGTGCGTCAACGTCGAGCACGAGGAGGTCCTGCTGATCCCGCGCTGGGTCAAGGCCAAGCGGGTGACGTTCAAGTACGGCCTGGGTGATGAGTTCATCAACGTCCTCAAGGTGCTGCACATGCTGGGTCTCGACCGGACCGAGAAGGTCCGGGTGGGTGGGGTCGAGGTCTCGCCGCGGGACGTCGTGGCCGCCGTTCTCCCCGATCCCGCCGCGCTCGGCGATCGGATGCGTGGCAAGACATGCGCAGGGACCTGGGTGAAGGGCACCGGCACGGACGGCCAGCCGCGCGAGGTCTACCTCTACCACGTCGTCGACAACGAAGTGACGATGCGCGAAGACGGCTCGCAGGCCGTCGTCTGGCAGACCGCCATCAATCCGGTCGTGGCGCTCGAGTTGCTGGCGAGCGGCGTCTGGTCGGGCGCCGGCGTGCTGGGGCCGGAGGCGTTCGACGCCGCACCGTTCCTCGAACTTCTGAACGAATACGGGTCGCCCTGGGGGATGCGCGAAGGCGGCTGATCCCGGGCGTCGGCGCACCTGCCCAGTCGGCCAACCTGCCCCGTCGGCCCACGTGCGCCGCCCATCTTGATGCCTGATTTCTGGTGGCGGGCCGCGGTCCTTCGTGCCAAGGTCCGCAACGCGAGGATCAGCGACCTCAGGGCGATCTGGACTCGGAGGGCCAACCGCCGGCGATGGCGACCCCGACCAAGCGCAGGACGACGCCTGCCGCGATCGCCAGGGCGGCGGCCACAAGACCCGGGAGGATCAGCGCGACCAAGATCGCTCCGACGACAATGACCACGACGCCTTTCCAGTCTCGTTGGACCGCGGCACCTATCGTCGGCATCTTGTTCACCGGGACGCCGTACAAGGCCGCCCTGTCCGCCAGTGTCTGTCGATCGAACTTGTCGTACCACGGCAACAGAACGACGAAGACGCCCACGAAGAGGGCGACACCAAGGCCGACAACGATCAGGTCCGTCTCGTCGATGCCGTCTGGGCGGATGGCACTCAAGAGCTGGACGGCGCCCTCGGCAGAGAGCCGGAGAAAGCCTCCGAACCAAGCGATGTTCCCGACGACCGTGAGGGCGATGAATACCTGACGCCGAGTCATCGGTGCCGCCTCACAGCCGACGCGAGGTAGCGCTCCTCGTCAATCTTCGGCAGCCGCGCGGGTCGATCTCCGTGATTCATGTCGGGATCGTGGGCGCCGACTGGCGGCTGCGCAATGGGCCACCCGTTCCCTGCGTCGTGTCGCACCTGGCGCTCGGTCAGCACCGTGGAGAGGTTTCACTCATCGCGCGGAGGGATAGCGGCGGCTCCCATCCAGGCGGCGCGAGCTCGAAACCCGCGAAGTCGAACGCCGGCATCACGATGCAGCCGACGAGCGTCCACTCCCCGAGCGGCCGCGCCGCCTGCCATGCGCCGGCCGGGACCACCGTCTGGACCACTGAACCAGCGTCGACGTCGCCACCGAGCCGATGGACCGTGATCGCCGCGTCGCCTTCGGCCCAGACACGCAGCTCGAGCGGATCCCCCGCCGAGTAGGCCCACACCTCATCGGCGTCGACCCGATGCCAATGGGAGTGCTCGCCGGCCGCAAGCAGGTAGACGATCGCGCTGCCGCGAGGCCGCTTGCCGTCCGGCGCCACGGCCCTCCACGTCTCGGCATACCAGCCGCCCTCGGGGTGGGCGCGCATCTTGAGTGCTTCGATGACGGCCGCCGCCCCTATGCTCATGGTGTGGAGCGCTGGAAGACGATCATCGAGCCGTTCCGCATCCACTCGGTCGAGCCGATCAGGCTCAGGAGCGTCACGGAGCGCGACTCCGCGCTCCGCGAGGCCGGCTGGAACCTGTTCAACGTGCACGCCGATGACGTCATGGTCGATCTCCTGACCGATTCGGGGACCGGCGCGATGTCGCGCGACCAGTGGGCCGGCATCCAGCGCGGCGACGAATCGTACGCCGGGTCGCCGTCATGGTATGCGTTCCTCGAGTCGGTCCAGACGCTCTTCCCGTTCCGTCACGTGATCCCGACCCACCAGGGTCGAGCCGCCGAAAAGATCCTGTTCTCGGCCATCGGCGGACCACGCAAGGCCATCCCCAACAACACCCATTTCGACACGACCCGGGCGAACGTGGAGTACACCGGCGCCGAGGCTGTCGACCTCGTCATCCCCGAGGGTCGCGTCCCGTCCACGCTCCACCCGTTCAAGGGCAACATGGATGTGGGGGCACTCGAGTCGTTCCTGACCGAGCGTGGGCCCGAGAACGTCCCCGCGGTCTTCGTCACCGTCACCAACAACAGCGGCGGCGGCCAGCCGGTCTCGCTGGCGAACCTGCACGCGGTCCGGGCCGTGTGCGACCGCTTCGGGGTGCCGCTCTTCCTCGATGCCTGCCG
>JANMBS010000581.1:0-2108 GCA_031360525.1 Thermomicrobiales bacterium | reverse complement strand
GGGTGACGTCGACGCCGCCGACGTTGCGCACCAGCTTGATGACCCCGGTGAACCCGATCAGGACGAAGTGGTCGATCTCGATGTCGAATGCCCGGGCGAAGGCCTGCTTCATGCCCTTGCCGCCATTGCCCATCGTGGCATCGAGGTGCTGATAGAGCCCGTTGACCTTGGGTCCGTATTTCCCTGACTTCGGCAGGGGGAAGTCGGCGACATCGCGCGGGACGCTGAAGCCCGCGCTCTTGCCGGTCGTCGGGTCGATCGAGACGACCATCATGGCGTCGGTCCGGTTGCCGGGATGCGCGGGACGATAGTCGGTCCCCATCAGGAGCAGCGTGAGTCGGCCATCGGACCCGAGGAGCGGATCGCTGCCGGCCGGCGGTGGGCTGTCGGAGGGTTCCGGCGTTGTGGAGGCCGCCGGACTCGGCGTCGGCGGCAGTGGCGGGAAGGTCGGGGAAGCCGTCGGCACGACGCCGGCGAGTGGTGGAGGGCTCGCGGGCGGGGCGCTGAGGGCCAGACCGCCGACAAGCGCGGCGACCAGGATGACGGGGGCGAGAAGGCCGGCAAGGGCGAGGAACCGGCTGCGCGGAGCCATCGCCTGCCACGAGGTTCGGATGCCTGACATGGGCGGACCGTAGCAGACCTCCCCGAACCACACCTTGGTACGGAAGTACCGCGACGCTGACGACCAGGTCGCGGGCGTACACTGGGGTTCTCCCGGGCAGCTGTCGCAGGAGGGCCCTCGCCCTGATACGCCGGCACATCACGGCACTTCGGCTGGCGCTCGCGGCGGCCGATGGCCTGACCGCGATGGCCTTGTTCATCGGTCTCTCGATCGTCCGCTTCGGCTCGCCCGGCTGGCACGAGGTGTGGGCGTCGGTCGGGGTCGAGCCGTTCGTGGCCGCCGCAGCCTACAGCCTCGCCCTCGTCACGGCGCTGTGGCTCCAGGGGCTGTATCGCCTGCGGACCCGGCTATCGATCCGGCGCGAGGTCATCGACGTCTTCGTCGCCATCATGTTCCTCGCGGTCGTGGTGTTCACGACGCTCTACCTGCTCAAATTGCCCAACGTCAGCCGGCTCTTCCTGCTGCTGCTGTTCTCGTTCCAGGCGGTGTTGACGCTCATCTCGCGGGCCTCCATCCGCGCCCTCTTCGTCGGGCTCCGCTCGCGCGGGTACAACGCGCGCTACATGCTGGTGGTCGGGGCCAACCGTGCGGCCGAGGCGTTCGCCGATTCCGTGGAGGGTCACATCGAGCTTGGTCTTCGACCGATCGGCTACCTTGCCGCTCCGCATGACCCCTCGATGTCAGCCGGCTCGGACCTGCGGCGACCAGTACTCGGGACCGTGGATGAGATCCAGGACATCCTGCATGGGACCGTGGTCGACGAGGTGGCGATCTGTGTCAGCCTCGAGGACTGGTCGCTCGTGGAGCCGATCACGCGCTTGTGCGAGGACGAGGGCCGGGTCGTCCGGATCCCGGTCACCGAGGCGACGCTGATCATCCCGGGTGGCCATCTGGAGGACTTCCACGGGATCCAGATCCTGTCGCTGGTCTACGGGCCCGACAGGATCCTCGGGATCGCCATCAAGCGCCTCCTGGACATCGTGATCGCGGCGGCCGCGCTCATCGTGTTCAGCCCATTGCTGCTGATCCTGGCCGCTCTCATCTGGATCGAGGACGGGCGGCCGATCCTCTTCCGCCAGGAGCGGGTCGGTCTCCATGGGCGCCCGTTCCGTGTCGCCAAGTTCAGGACGATGGTCCCTGACGCCGAGGCCCTGCTGTCCGAGCTCGAGGCCTCCAACGAGGTCCAGGGCCACGCTTTCAAGATGACCGACGATCCGCGCCTCAGCCGATCGGGCCGCTGGCTGCGTCGGACGAGCCTCGACGAGCTGCCGCAGCTGTGGAATGTGCTGCGCGGCGAGATGAGCGTCGTCGGGCCGCGCCCGCCGCTGCCGAGCGAGGTCGTCGGCTATGACATCTGGCACCGCCGGCGACTGTCGATGAAACCCGGCATCACCGGACTGTGGCAGGTGGCCGCGCGGCGCGACCCTGATTTCGACCGGTGGGTGCGTCTCGACCTCGACTACATCGACCACTGGTCGCTGTGGCT
>JANMBS010000397.1:0-2419 GCA_031360525.1 Thermomicrobiales bacterium | reverse complement strand
ACAGCTCGTACGGCAGCGCGATGAAGGCGGCGGTTCGCGCGCTGGTGGCAACGAGCAAGCCGGTCGGGATGCTCGGCTGGCACGGCGCCCATGCCCAGATGATCACCGGCTATTACGGGCTGGTCGGGAACCCGTTCGCCCAGGATGGGACCGGCAGGTACACCAACACCTTCACGATCGGTGGCTTCTACCTGTCCGACCCGCTGCGACGGTCGAACGCGGTCAACCGCACGATCTCCTACACCGGCCTGGCCCGCACGCTGACCTACAAGTGGCGCTTCCAGCGCTATTACGAGACCGACAGCAAGTACGACGATCCGTATACGCCCGGCTTTCGCGCCTCGAAGACGGAGTGGTATTCCCGCTTCGTCCTGATCTTGCCCGTCCGCTAGCGCCGACAGGGACCTCGTAGACTGCGCAGAGCCGCGGGACCGTCACGTCGCGGCGACCGCGTGGGGGGAGCCGTCACCGTATGTCCGCCAGTCGACCGATCAAGAATGGCAGCGGGGAGCCCGCCACCGTCCGCATCGCGATGTGGAGCGCCCGTCACCGCTGGCCCGTCGCCGGCCTGTGGTTCGTCGCCACCATCGGGCTGCTGTTCATCAGCCTGTCGATAGGCGGGATCAGGGCCGCCGACGCCAACGAGAACCCGAACGAGCGACAGATGGAGGCCAGTGAGGCCTACGACGTCTTCAACGCGGGCGGGACCAACGACCCGTTCGAACAGGTGCTCGTGGTCATCGGCGGCGCTCCTGGTGCGAGCTCGGATCCGGCGTTCCAGACCGCCGTCGGCGACGTGGTCGCCAGGCTGAAGGCATCGACGGCGCCAGTCGACGGCGTCCAGACGCCGACGTTCGACACACTGACTGACCCGTTCTCGGCGCCACCGCAGGCCGGGTTGGTCTCACCCGACGGGTCGACGGTCCGGATCGTCGGCCGGATCGCCGGTGACGACACCCGGGTGGTGCCGCTCATCGCGCCAGTCCTGCCCATCCTCGACAGTGCTCGCGCCGCCAACCCGGACTTGCGGATCCATGCCATCAGCAGCACGTTCATCAACGACGACATCAATGCCCTGATCTCCGAGGGCCTTGATGAGTCGCTCCGGCTGACGATCCCGTTGACCTTCATCATCCTGCTCTTCGCGTTCGGGGCGATCGTCGCCTCGGTCGTGCCGCTGGTCCTGGCGATCACCTCGCTGGTCGCCGCCTTTGGGATCCTCGGCATCTACAGCCAGGTCGTCGGACCGGTCAGCCCGAACGCGACCCAGCTCATCGTGCTCATCGGTCTGGCCGTCGCGGTCGACTACTCGCTCTTCATGATCACGCGGTTCCGGGTCGAGCGGCGGGCGGGGCGCGACCGGGCCAAGGCGATCGAGGTCTCCAGCAGCACCGCGGGCCGGGCTGTCTTCTTCTCCGGGCTGGCGGTCATGATCTCGCTGGCCGGTCTCATGACCCTCGGCGTTTCGCTGTTCACCTCGATGGCGATCGGCACGATCTCGGTCGTCTTCGTGTCGGTCGTGGGGAGCCTGACGTTCCTACCGGCGACGCTGTCGATCCTCGGTGACAAGGTCAACGTCGGTCGTCCGGCGGCGTGGCTGCCTCGGCTGGCGGTGGCGGTCCCCATCGGCCCGGTCCGCCGCTGGGGACGATCGTCGCTGGCGTGGCTCGACCGGCGCGCAGCTCAGCAGGAAGGCAGCGGCTTCTGGGGGCGCCTGGTGACCTGGGTCATGGCCCGCCCGGTGGCGATGACCATCGCGTCGGTGGCGGTCCTGCTCGTGCTCGCATCCCCGGTCCTGCAGCTGCGAACCGGGATCACCGACATCACCGCATTCCCCGATTCGATCGATGGCGTGGCTGGGATCAAGCTGCTCAACGAGAAATGGCCGGAAGGGACGGAGCTGCACCTCCAGCTCGTGGTCACCAACGCCGATCGGCCCGAGACCCAGGCCCAGATCGAACGGCTCAAGACCGAGGGCCTCGCGATCGCCGGCCTGCATGCCCCTGTCGAAGTCACCTCGTCACACGACGGCAAAGTCGCGCTGGTCTCATTCACCATGAGTGGCAGCCAGAACGACGAGGCCAACCGCGCGATCGTGCTCCAGACACGGAGCCAGCTTGTCCCGGCCGTCTTCGGGGCGACCCCGGAAGTCCGCGCACTGGTCACCGGTGACGCCGCGTTCTCGGTGGACGTCACCAAGATCTATGCCGACGGCATCCCGCTGATCTTCGCCTTCGTGCTGGGGCTGTCGTTCCTGCTGATGCTCGTCGCCTTCCACTCGATCGTCATCCCCATCAAGGCGATCCTGCTCAACCTACTCTCGACGGCGGCGGCCTACGGGGTCCTGGTGATGGTGTTCCAGAACGGCTGGTTCGCCGGGCCGCTGGGCATCACCCCGAGCGGGGTCATCGAGAGCTGG
>JANMBS010000394.1:0-2004 GCA_031360525.1 Thermomicrobiales bacterium | reverse complement strand
CTGGGCGGGGGTCCGGATCTGGCTCAACGGTGGCGACCCGTACCACCCCATCGGGCCGTTCCTGCCGTACGTCTATGCGCCATGGATGCTCCCGCTCTTCGCGCCATGGGCGGTCCTGCCCTGGGACGTCGCGTGGTTCCTCTGGCGGGTCGGGACCATCCTGCTGCTGCTCTGGACGATCCATTGGGCGTACCGGCGCCGGCCGCTGACCACGGCGATCATCGTGGCCGTCCTGGCCTTCCCGTTCGGGGCCAATCTCGACACGGGCAACATCAACCTCCAGCTGACCCTGATGCTGTGGGCCGCCCAGTTCACCGGTCCGCGGCTGGGCGGGCTGCTCTGGGCGCTGGCGACCTGGATGAAATGGGTCCCGGTCGTCTTCTGGCCGATCCTGCCCGGCCGGGCCAAACAGTGGGGCCTGCTCTGGCTGGCGGTCTCCGTCGGGCTCAGCCTGCTGACATTGCCGTTGACGATCATCCAGCTCCAGGCGCTGTTCGGCTTCGGTGCTCGCCCGGTCAGGCTCGATTTCCTGGTCTACCTGTGGGCCGCCGTCCCGTGGCTCTACCGCAAGGCCGACCCGTTCGATCTTCTCCGGCCGGCGACGTGGCGGGCCTGGGTCGCTGACGCGCGGGCGCGCATCAGCCGGCCGGTACCGGGCTGACGACCGGATCCGAGATGGGCTCCGCTTCCGGAGCGTCCTCGCGCCGGCGTTCATCGACCGGCCGCAACAGCAGCGCACCCAGCACGTAGTAGCCGCACGCCACCGCGAAGGCGAGGCGCGGCCCGAGACCGTACGAGATCCGGTTGCCGAAATCGAGGATGATGAAACCGATGGCCGCCGCGAGTGCTCCGGACGCCCCGGTCACGACGTTGCTGATGCCCATATAGCGACCCGATTCGGCCTTGGGGATGATGTCGGTCATGAGCGCCCAATCGACCGCCAGGAAGACGCCACCACCAACCCCGACCAGGATGACGAAGGCGAGGGCCTGCGTCGGCGACCGCGACAACGCGATCCCGGCCATGCCGATGAACCCGATCGCGGCGGCCAGGTAGATCATCCGCTTGCGCCCGAAACGTTGCGACAGGCGGCCCGACGGCAGCGTCGCGATCGCGCCGAAGACGATCACGAGGATCCCGGCCACAGCGGTCAGGTTGACTGCTTCCTGGCGGCCGAGAGTGAACGTGTCCTGCATGAAGAAGAAGGCCATCGCGATGAGCGTGGACGTCGCCATCAAAAGGAACAGCCGCGATCCGAGCAGCCAGAGGAAGCTGCGTTCGCGCAGGATGTCCGTCCCCCACGCCTCGAGCGCGATGCGCCGCCACGACCGTCCGTTCCGCGGGATACCCGCTCGGCCGTCGCGGACGCGGGTCACGGTCAGCAGCATCGTGACGAGTTCGACGCCCATGATCACGAAGACCGCCGCTCGCGGGTTGCCGAAAGACGTTGCCGCGGCCACGAGGATGGCGCCGCCGCCGGTCCCGAGCAGGATCATCAGCCCCATCAGGCCGCTCGCCAGGCCGACCTGCTTCGCCGGCACGAGGTCCGGCATGTAGCCCTGGAAGGGACCCTGGGCGAGGTTCGAACTGAACTGGAGGGCGACGTAGAAGACGAGCAGGCCGATCCACGCACCCGACAGGTAGAAGCCGAGCAGGAAGACCATGTCAAGGACGGTGCCCACGATGATGAACGGCTTGCGCCGCCCGATGCGCGTCGCGGTGTGATCGCTGATGGCGGCGACCGTCGGCTGGACGAGGATGGCGACAAGCACGCCGAGCGTCGTGATGATCGCCTCGGCCGTTCCCTTCTGAGCCACGAAGCCGCCGAGGATCGGCGTCGGGTTTGCGCAGACCTGGTCGCCGCCGCACACCGTGTCGATGATCAGGATCGGCAGCAGGCTGATCCCGAGCGCTCCCCACAGGATATTGATGGCCAGCCAGTAGCTGTTCAGGTCGAACAGTTCGCGGATACTGAGTTCCGCGGTCGGTCGCCCGTCCGCGTTG
>JANMBS010000393.1:0-6510 GCA_031360525.1 Thermomicrobiales bacterium | reverse complement strand
AGGTCGCCGAGCAGCATCGTGCAATACGGCCCGGCAAGGACCGTCGAACAGTCGATGACGCGGAGTCCGGCGAGGGGTCCTGCGGGTGGGGCGGACGGGTCGGGCATGTCGGCCGATGGTAGCGCCGGGCCGGGCAGCGCTTGACCTGTCTAGGGCGTCTCGGTGTCGCCCGTCTCGAGGGCCTTCGTCCGAGCGACGAACATCGCCCGATCGGGATCGACGACCTCGACCCACTCGATCAGGTCGCGGTTGAGGATCACGGTCGCCACGTCGTCCTGACGGCGTTCGCCATCAACCACGTATTCGATGCGTGCCTCGGTGAGCGGGATCATCGGCTTGCGCCGACGGATCGCCGCGATCGGATCGGCACCCGGCAGCCCGTGGAGGTAACCCTGGACCTCGTACGGACCTACCTTCATGGCGACGTGCTTCGGCAGCGTGTGGCGTCGCCTGGCGACATCCCCCCGCGGGCCGCTGGCATGGACGAGATAGAGCTCATCGCGCAGGACCACGACCTCATCGACCTGGAGTGGCGTGCCGTCGTCGAGCCGCTCGACGGTGACGCCCGCAAGGGCGTACTCGTCGGCAGCGTTCAGCATGTCGCTCAGCCGGTCGGCATCGAGGACCGTCCGCCCCGACAGGATGCA
This sequence comes from Thermomicrobiales bacterium, assembly GCA_031360525.1. GTDB lineage: Bacteria > Chloroflexota > Limnocylindria > Limnocylindrales > CSP1-4 > SPCO01. Next base: position 5,863 of record JANMBS010000393.1, on the reverse strand, counting down.
GTCCTCGCCATAGGCAACGAAGGCGACCTCGCCTGAATCCACTTCCTGGTCGGCGTCAGCCGCCGCGAGGGGCCGTGAGAAGGCCAACCGCAGTCGGCGCGGGATCCCATCCATCATGCCCGGATGGTCGCGGAATGCGGGGCAGCCTCGACACGGCCCGGAAGTACCGGGTGCGCTAGCATCGCGACCATGACGACCGACACCAAGGGCCATCGCCCGACCCTCATGACCGTCCATGCCCATCCCGACGACGAGACCATCGGGACGGGCGGGGCGATGGCCAAGGCGGTCGACGCGGGCCATCGCGTGATCCTCGTGACCGGGACGCGCGGCGAGCTAGGCGAGATCGTCGTCGCGGACATGGACACCGTCGACAACCACCGGCGCCTCGGCGAGATCCGGGCTGGGGAGCTCGACCGGGCGATGGGCGTCCTCGGGGTCACCGAATGGGAGAACCTCGGGTACCGCGACTCGGGGATGATGGGCACGGACGGCAACCGCGACCCGCGCTCGTTCTGGCAGGCCGACCTGGACGAGGCCGCCGGGCGCCTCACCTGGCTGGTCCGGCGCTACCAGCCCGACGTCATGACCACCTACAACGAGTTCGGTGGGTATGGCCATCCCGACCACATCCGCACCCACGACGTCGCGATCCGGGCGTTCGAGCGCGCGGGCGACCCCTCCTGGTATCCCGAGCAGCTCGAGGAGCCAGGGATCGAGCCGTGGGCGCCGTCGAAGCTCTACATCCAGGCGATCCCGGCCTCGGTCCGTGAACGGATGAACGACAAGATGGTCGAGCGGGGCATGAAGCCGTTCTGGGCGCCGCCCGAGGACGCCACGCCCGAGCAGCTCGCCGAGTTCGAGGCGTTCGCCGCCAAGATGCTGGTCCCCGATGATCTGATCACCACCTGGATCGACGTCTCCGGCGCCCCGCTCAAGGCGAAGTGGGACGCCATCCACGAGCACGTGACCCAGATCAGCGACGAGAGCCCGTTCATGCTCCTCGGTTTCGAGGGCTGGCAGGAGGGCTGGGCCAACGAGGCCTACATCCTGCGCGAGTCACGGGTGGAGGCGCCGCTCCCCGAGACCGACCTGTTCGCGGGGATCGCCTAGCCGACGCCTGCCGGCCTCGACCCGCCGGCCTGGCTGCGACCCGCCGCAGATGTTCGGTGCCTGTCAGGCCCCACTGACGGCTGGAACTGACGCATTGGGGACCGCGACCACCCTTAGCGCCGGTCCGGTGCCTGGTAGACCCCGATCCAGGATCGAACCGGCCCGCCGCCTGCTCTTGAACACCTCAGTGGGGACTGTGAGACACCTGCAGTGGCGGACGACCGCGCGACCCTACCAGGGCAGCAGGCCCTTCGACGCTGAGAACACCTGGCCCATCACGACCTTGCCGGAGCCGGCCGGGTCGAGGAAGTTGGGCTGTGCCTTGTCGAGGATGATGTGCGGTCGGATGTGGACCTGGACGAGGTCCGCCCCCCGAAACGTCAACTCGAGGGTGATGCCCTCCATCGTCGGCTCCGACCAGGTCTGGTCGAACACGAAGTTGCCGAGCGCGTACCAGATCGGCTTGCCCTTGTAGACCTCCATGGCCGCCGCCCAATGGGCGTGGTTGCCGATGACCATGTCGGCGCCGTTGTCGATGATCATCTCGGCCAACTTCTTCTGGTTGGCGAACGGTGTGGGGTCGTATTCGGTGCCCCAATGCGGGTAAACGATGACGAGGTCGGCGCCTGCCTTGCGCGCGGCGGCGACGTCCGTCTTCACGGCCTTGGCCGACAGACCTGCGCTCCCGACCTTCGTCGCGGTCGCGTGATAGCCGCCGGCGATCGCGTCGTAACCGAGGATCGCGACCTTCGTGCCGGCCGCCTCGAGGATCGCCGGCGTCCGCGCCGCCGTCACGTTCTTGCCCGCGCCCGAATAAGCGATCCCCCGCTTCTTGACGTTGGCGATCGTCTGCAGCACGCCCGTCGCGCCGGCGTCGCGGATGTGGTTGTTGGCCAGTGAGACGTAGTCGATCCCGGCGTTCGCCAGCCCATCGATGAAGCGGGGATCCGCCGAGAAGTTGGTGCCCGAGGCGTGGAAGCGCGGGTTGTTCGGAGCCGGGTTCTCGAAGTTGGCGGCGGCGATGTCGGCGCTCTTGATGAGGTCGCGGACGACGCCCATATTCCCGGTCCGCTTCGTGTAGGGCGTATCCCAGCCCAGTGGCGAGCAGTTCTTGCAGCGGCCGGTGATGGCCGCAGTACCGCCATCGAATGCGAAGTCGGCCCCTTTGTTCTTGAGCGTCAGGTAGACGCCGCGGTCGAGCATGATGTCGCCGCCCGCGAAGAGGGTCCAGGTGGTCGCGGGATCGAAGTCGTTGCCCGCGGCCGGGGCCGGGAGGCGGGCCATCAGCGGCCAGTCTGCGAGCGTCTTGACCCGGTCGACACCGAACAGAGCCGTGTCGCCCCAGGCCAGCGCGCGGACCTCGGGCCCGACCGCGTCGGCCCGCAGGAAGGCGAGACGCTTGCGGTTCTTGGCGAGGTCCTTGGCAAGGGTCGCCGCGTCCGGGACCAGGACGAGGCGACCGGGGTCAGCGGGGCGCTCGGCAGCGAGGGCGGCCAAGATCGCGTCGGCCTCGCCGTCGACCAGTTCCAGGGAGGTGTACCGGGTGCTCGTGCCGGCCAGCACGGCCTGGAGCTCCTTGATGCTCGTCGAGGTCGGAACCGCACGGAAGTTCGTGACCGGAACGATCGCGACAGCGGCGATCTCAGCGGGTGGGGCCGGCGTCGCAAGGGCCTCGGTCGGAGTCGGGGCGGGGCTTCCGCCGACGGTCGCGGCGGCGGTCACGGTCGGGCCGGGTGTCGCCGTCGCAACCGCGGACGGTGGGCCTGCGCTGGCGGTCGACGATGTGCCCAGCAGGCCGAGTTGCCCGGACGCGAGCACGGCCACGAGGGCGGCGAGGACGAGGCCGACCACGACCGGGACCGGGTTCCGTTTCACCGGCCGGAGTGTGACAGAGGTTCCGCGGATGGGCCGCCGTGCACGGCCTCGCGGACAGAGGAACGCCCCGTCCGGGCGGGCGGACGGGGCGTAGGGAAATGCGAGGATGGCGGACCCGACCGGATTCGAACCGGCGATCTCCAGCGTGACAGGCTGGCATGTTGGGCCGCTACACCACGGGTCCAGTTGCGGCGAGGGCGGAGCATACCAGAGGCACCCTGGGTTGTCGCCATCGGCCGCCCGCAGGCTTGACCCGCCATATACTCGCGCCCCATGGCACGGATCGACCTGCGCAGCGACACTGTCACCCACCCCTCCCCGGCCATGCGTCGGGCGATGGCCGAGGCCGAACTCGGCGACGACGTCTTCGGCGACGACCCGACGGTCAACGCCCTCGAGGAACGGGCCGCCGAGCTGCTGGGCAAGGAAGCGGGACTCTTCGTCGCGTCAGGGACGATGGGCAACCTCGTCGCCCAGATGGCCCATCTCGCCCGCGGCCAGGAAACGATCGCCGGTCGCGAGCACCACATGATCATCGACGAGGCGGCCGGCCATGCGGTCATCGTCGGAGCGAGCATGCGGGCGCTCGAGGACCGGCCCGACGGCACGATCGACCCGGCCGAGATCCAGGCCGCCTTCCGCGACCCGTCCGACCCGCACGAACCGATCACCGGCCTGATCACGCTCGAGAACACCCACGCCCACTCGATGGGCCAGCCGCTGAGCCCCGAGTACACCCGCGAGGTCGGCGCGATCGCCCGCTCCCACGGCATCCCCCTCCACGTCGATGGCGCGAGGTTCTGGAACGCGGTGGTCGCCCTGGGCGTCCGCCCCACCGATCTGGCCGACCCAGCCGACACCGTCACGTTCTGCCTGTCGAAGGCGCTCGCCTGTCCGGTCGGATCCGTCGTCGTGGGGTCGCGCGACGTGATCTGGCGCGCCCGGCGTGCGCGCAAGATGGTCGGTGGCGGGATGCGCCAAGCCGGGGTCCTGGCCGCGGCCGGACTCGTAGCACTGTCCGACGGCCCCGACGGCATGATCGAGCGTCTAGCCGAGGACCACGCCAACGCACGCCGCCTCGCCGAGGCGCTGTCCGGCTTCGAGGGCGTCGTCTCGGCCGGCGGGACGACGCAGCCGGCGCCCGGTCCGCTTGACCCGGCCCGCGTGCGCACGAACTTCGTGGTCTTCCGTGTCGAGCGCGACCGAGCGGCTTTCCTGGCCGCGCTCCGAGCGCGAGACGTCGAGATGGTGGAATATCCCCACGGGCAGGTGCGCGCCGTGACCCACTATGGGGTGACCGCCTCCGACATCGAGACCGTGATCGCGGCGACGCGGGACGCGCTGGCCAGGACTAGCAAGACCAGCACGATGAGCGTGCCAGCCGGAGCCTGATCGGGGCCGGTCGGCGGCGCCCACCACGACCCTGGTCAGCTCCACGTGTCCGCCCGCCTCCATCCTGCCGCCGCCACGTCCGCACCCCATTGCCACGATCGCACCCGCGCCGCATGCCCCGGCGCGCTGGAGGTTCCGACCCGATGACCGACCCACGACGGAGCGCGCCGCTCCCGCGTCCCGCGCCGGCGGCCGCCCCGGGGCTCCTGGATGACACGTTCTACGACCTCGTCGAAGCGCGGTTCGTCCGGTTGATCCGCGACAACCCCGTGTTGGGCACGCAGCTCGGGATCCACCAGGACGACGACCTTCTCGGTGACGGGAGCCGCGAGGCCGTCCTCGCCGAGTCGGCCGCGGATCGCGAGCACCTCGCGGCGATCGAGGCCATCGACCCCGCGTCTCTCTCCGTCGAGGCGGGCTTCGAGCGGGAGCTCGAGCTCCACAACGTCCGCCGTGCGATCTTCGATGCCGATGTCCTCCGCCTCTGGGAGCGTCGCTCGTTCGCCTTGGACACCGTCGGCGACAGCCTGTTCCTCCTGTTCGCGCGCGATCACGCGCCACTCCCCGAGCGCCTCGATGCGATCGCTGGTCGGCTCGAGGCGGTTGCCACCTATCTCGAGGAGTCGAAGACCCGGGCGACCGTCCCGCAGGTCCGGCTGTGGCAGGAGATCGAGATCGAGACGGCGGGCGAACTGCCGACGTTCTTCGACGAGCTCGTCGCGGCGGGCGTCGGCGTCCTGCCGGCGGCCGAACAGGGTCGCCTCGAACGGGCCAGCGAGGCGGCCAAGATCGCCGTCGAGCTGTACGCGACGTGGCTGGAGGGCACATTGCTGGGCGGGACCGACGATTGGGCGATCGGACGCGAGAAGCACGACGCGATGGTCGGCCTGCGTGCCTTCGACGGTCTCGATTCCGACACGATCCTCCAGCTCGGCTGGGAGCGGTTGGAGCAGGAACGTGCCGCGCGAGCCGCGGCCGCCCGCGAGATCGACCCCGATGCCGATGAGATGACCGTCATCGACCGGGTCAAGTCCGACCAGCCGGCCGATTTCGATGCAGCCCTCGATGCCTATCGGGACGCCATGCACCGGGCGCGCCGGCACCTCGTCGAACGCAACCTCGCAACGGTCCCGGACGACGAGCGGATCGATGTCGTGCCGACACCCGAGTACCTGCGCAACGTCGTGCCGTTCGCGGCCTATTTCGAGCCGGCGGCCTTCGACAGGGACCCGAAAGGCATCTACATCGTCACGCCGTCGGTCGGCGGCGACCCGAACGCGATGCGCGAGCACAACTTCTCGTCGATCAGTAACACCAGCATCCACGAGGCCTATCCTGGCCACCACCTCCAGCTCGACACCGCCCGCCGCAAGGCGTCGCTCACCCGCCTCCTGGCCGACGCCCCCGAGTTCGTCGAGGGCTGGGGGATGTACTCGGAGCTGATGATGCGCGAGCACGGCTTCGACGACGGCCCGGCGTTCCG
>JANMBS010000371.1:0-1907 GCA_031360525.1 Thermomicrobiales bacterium | reverse complement strand
CCGGCCCTCGCGGCGCTGGGGATCGTCCTCGCCCTCGAACACTCGGCGGCGCACATCAACGACGGGGCCCGCCCTGATCGCTTGGCGGTAACCAAGGCACTGACCGCCATCGACCCCGATCAGCCCGAACTGGCGGCCGCGCGCGAGGCCGGCATCCCGGTCGAGGCCTGGCAGCAGGTCGTCGCCGACGCGGCTGTCGGCCGAACGCTCGTCGGGGTCGCCGGCACGCATGGCAAGAGCACGACGTCGGGTTGGCTGGTCCACGTCCTCGTGGCGGCCGGCGCCGACCCGTCGGCCTTCGTCGGTGCCCTGCTGCCCTCCTCCATCACGGGTGGCGCCCCGGCCACGGCTCGCTGGGGACACGGCGACGCGTTCGTCGTCGAAGCGGACGAGTACGCTGGGAATTTTGACGCCTACCGTCCCGCACTCGCGATCCTGACCAGCGCCGAATGGGACCACCCGGATGTCTTCGCGGACCGGGTCGCGGTCGTGTCCGCCTTCGAATCGTGGCTGCGCCGTGCGCCGCGCGGCGCCACCGTCGTCGCCAACGTCGGCGACGCGGGGGTGGAAGAGGTGCTCGACCGGCTTGCCGACTGGCCGGGCACGATCCTGGCCTACGCCCTTGTCGATCAGGCCCCACAGCGGCTGGGCGGCTATGCCCGGGCGATCGCCGATCGCTTCTCGACCGCGAACGGTCCGGCGACGGCCCTGCTCGGCCGCGTGATCGCGAGCGACCCGGCAAGCACGACCCTTGAACTCCACGGCCTGGACCTTCTCGCCGGTCCGCTCACGACCCGCCTCTCGACCGCGGGGCGCCACAACGCCGCGAACGCGCTCGCCGTGGCCGGCGCGGCCTCCGTGCTGGGCCTCACGCCGGACCAGATCGCGACCCACCTCGCCACGTTCCCCGGCATCGGCCGCCGCCTCGAGCGCAAGGGGGAGGCCGCCGGCGTGGCGGTCTACGACGACTATGGGCACCATCCGACGGCCATCCGCGAGACTCTCGCGGCCGTTCGCCAGCGTGAACCGGGCCGACGCGTCTGGGCCGTCTACGAGCCCCTGACGTTCCACCGGACGGCGGCCATGCTTGCCCAGTTCGCCGAGGTCCTGTCGAGCGCCGACGCCGTGGCCATCGCCGACGTGTGGGCCGGGCGTGACCCGGACACGACCATCGCCTCCGCTGGTGATCTGGCGTCGGCGATCGAGGCTCGGCGACCCGGGCTCCAGGTGCTCGCGCCGGGCTCGGTCGATGCGACCGCCGACCGGCTGGCCGAGGAGGTTCGGCCTGGCGACGTGGTCCTGGTCATGGGTGGGGGCGCCAGCTACCGGATCGGCGAACGGCTCCTGTCCCGATTGGAGGTGACGCGATGATCGACTACGCGGCGGCGGGGGAGTGGCTGGCGGCCTACGGCCGGGCCTGGCAGTCCTTCGACGGTGACGCCTGGGTCGGGCTGTTCAGCGAGGATGCCGAGTACCATGAGGACCCGTTCGGCGCGCCGCTCATCGGCCACAACGCCCTGCGGGCATACTTGCTGGAAGCCGCGGCGTCAGAACGCGACGTCGAGTTCACGGTCGAGCGGCACTGGGTCTCGGGCACCACCGTGCTCGCTGCCTGGCACGCGACATTCGTCCGACAGCCCGGTGGCGAGCACGCTCGAGTCGCCGGCTTCCTGACCGCGGAGATGGCGGGCGTCGGTCGCGCGAGCAAGTTCCGCGAATGGACGGTACGCGCCCCCGAGACGACGGGGTAGGGGAAGGAGGATCGATGGCCGGAGACCAATCATTCGACGTCGTCAGCGACTTCGACGAGCAGGAGTTGCGTAACGCGCTCGACCAGGTCCGCCGAGAGGTCGGCACGCGCTTCGACTTCAAGGGCGTGACGGTCGAGCTGACCCAGGCCAAGGACG
>JANMBS010000329.1:0-4046 GCA_031360525.1 Thermomicrobiales bacterium | reverse complement strand
GGCGCAACCTCCATCGACGTGGCGCTGACGACACTCGACGGGCGGATCATCGCCCACCGGGACGAGCCGGCCGACCTTGCCGACGGACCGCAGCGCTGCCTTGCGCGGGTGGAGGAGCTCTTCACCGAGCTACTGGGCACCGCGCGCGGGCTGCCCGGTGAGCTATGGGGGGTTGGCGTGGGCGTCCCGGGCCCGGTCGAGTTCCGCAGCGGCCGGCCCATCTCGCCGCCGATCATGCCCGGCTGGGATGGGTACCCGATCCGCGAGCGCTTCGCCGCCCGCTACAAAGCTCCGGTCTGGGTCGACAACGACGTCAATGTCCTGGCCCTCGGCGAGTCCCGGTCGGGCATCGCGGCGGGTCATGACAACGTCGTCGTCGTGAAGATCGGAACGGGCATCGGCGCGGGGATCATCTCGGACGGCCATCTGCACCGTGGCGCCCAGGGGAGTGCCGGGGACGTCGGCCACATCCAGGTCGTCGACGACCCGACGGTCATCTGTCGCTGTGGCAACGTCGGCTGCCTCGAGGCGCTCGCCGGCGGTGAGGCGATCGGCCGCGCTGGTGAGGTGGCGGCACTCGAAGGGCGGAGTCCGCAGCTGCGGACCGCGCTCGATCAGCGCGGGACCGTCACCGCCGAAGATGTCGCGCGGGCGGCATCTGCCGGTGACCCGGTCGCTGTCGCGCTGCTCGGATCGGCCGGCCGACGCATCGGATCGGTGCTCGCGAGCGTCGTGAATTTCTTCAACCCGTCGCTGGTCGTGATCGGGGGCGGCGTCGCCAACAGCCCGGACCAGCTGCTGGCCGCGATCCGCGAGACGGTCTACCGGCGATCGCTCCCGCTGGCGACCCGCGACCTGCTGATCCAGCGGTCCTCCCTTGGTGGTCTGGCAGGCGTCATCGGGGCGTCGTCCATGGTCGTCGATCAGCTCTTCGCGCGCGAGGCGATCGGCCGCTGGATCGAGGCCGGGGAGCCGTCGGGTTCCCCGGAGGTGGCGGTCGCCCAGGCCGGGTGACTCCTACCCCGCGACGACCCGGTCGGTGAAGTCGCCCGTCGCCGGGTCCTTGAGGATCAGCTTGTGGCGGCCGTCGGGAAGGATCTCGCGCTTGATGACGACCTGCCCATCCAAGGTCTCGGGGGTCGAGGCGATGCGCGGTGTCGAGCCGCCGCGCCATTCGAGCTCGACCGGCTCCCAGGCATGCGCCTTCGCCGAACGGTAGGCGGCGTCCATGACCGCGTTGACGACGTAGCCGTCGTAGAGCGTCTCCTGCGGCGCGCGACCCTCGTCGATCGCCCGGAACATGTCGCTGAACATGTCGACATAGCCGAGTTCGGAGACCTCGTCGCCGACCGGGAAGAGCCAGCCGGACGAACTCTCGGCCTTCTCCGCGACGTAGCCACCGCCCGCGCCGGGCGCTGAGAACATCTCGAACCCGGTCCGCAGGAAATGGTTCATCCAGATCGTCCCGTGCGTCCCGGCCACCTCGTCGCGCAGGTCCATCCCGCCACGGAAGGTCCAGCTCACCTCGAACTGCCCGATCGCGCCTGATTCGAAGCGGATGAGCGCCACCGCGTTGTCCTCGTCGGCGATCGGGTGGACGAGCGTGTCGGTGTGGCACAGGACCTCGACCGGCCGGTTGTCCTTGCCCACGAAGTTGCGGATGATCTCGATGCAGTGGCAGCCGAGGTCGATGATCGCGCCGCCGCCGGTCAACCGGCCATCCCAGAACCAGGCGCTGTGCGGCCCGGGGTGGGTCTCGCGTGACCGGACCCAGGTGACGGCGCCGATCGCCCCGGCCCGTACCGAAGCGACCGCCTTGAGCGACTTGGGCGTGTAGCACAGGTCCTCGAGATAGCCGCCGAAGACCCCGGCCGCCTCGACCGTCGCCAGGATCCGCCGGGCTTCCGCGGCCGTCCGTCCGAGGGGCTTGGTGCAGAGGACCGCCTTGCCGGCCTTCGCCGCCAGCTCGACCGCCTCCTCGTGCAGGAAATTCGGCAGCGCCACCACGACGACATCAGTGTCGGGATGGTTGACGGCCGCAGCCAGGTCGGTCGTGGACTCAGGGATGCCCCACCGCTCGCGGAACGTCTCCCCGCGGGGCGCGCTACGCGAGTACACGACACGCACTCGGTCGCGGCCGCGCTGACCGTGGAGCGTGTTGGTGTAGAAGTCGGCGATCAAGCCGGTGCCGAGCATCGTGACCGCGTGGCCGTCCATGGGTCCCTCCGTCAGTGGTTCGATACGCTCGCGGGGAGCCGTCCGAGCACGAGGTCGCGCCCGGCGACCAGGGCTCGGAGTTTCGCGCTGGTCGCCCAGCGGGCGGTCTGGCTGAACCCGCAATCGGGGACCAGCGTGAGCCGTTCGGGCGGGACGCCGGTTGCCAGCACCGCATCGGTCCGCTCGGCGACCTCGTCGGCGGTCTCGAGATGGTAGTTCTTGACGTCGATGACGCCGGCCGCGACGTCGCGACCGGCCCCGGCGATCTCGCCGAGGATCTCGACCTCGGCCATCTCGCGATTCGCGAATTCGAGGACGAACTCGTCGACATCGAAGCGGAGCATCGCGTCGAGCACCGGGCGGTACGTCCGCCGGGCCAGCGGGCGACCCAGGTAGTTCCCGAAGCACAGGTGCGCCCCGAGCCGAGCGTGGCCGCGGATCGGCGCGACGGCCGCGTTGAACAGCGCCGCGAAGTCCGACGGTGCGTCCGGATGGATGGCCGGCGACGGGTCGTCGATCTGGATGACGGTCGCTCCGGCCGCGACCAGGGCCTCGAGTTCCGCCCGCAGGATCGGCACGAACGCCTCGGCCGCGTCGTTGCGGTGCGGGTAGACCTGGCCCGGGCCACAGGTCAACCGGCCGGACAGCGTGTACGGCCCCGGGATCGTGACCTTGAGTGGTCGGGTCGCCCGTTGGCGGGCATAGGTGAACTCGGCGACGACCCCCAGACCGCTCGGCGCAGCGATCGGCTCGAGGACCTCGAAGCGGTGTTGCTGGTCGTGACCCCCTGCACCGAGCAGCCTCGCGGCGGGGAGCGGCCGAACCCCCGTCAAGTGCCGATAGAACTCGGCTGTGAAGAAGCCGGCCCGACGCATCTCGCCGTCGCTGACCAGGTCGATGCCGGCGGCCTCCTGGTCGCGGATCGCGATGTCGACGGCATCGTCGAGCATCTCGGTGAGGTCGGCCGGTCCGAACTCGCCCAGTTCCGCAGCGGCGATCCCGGCGACGAACCAGCCGGGATGGGCGTGCGAGCCGACGACACTGGTCAGGAGCGGCTCATGGCTCATCGATCGACCTCCGCGAATGCGAATGCTCGGGCCGGATTCTCGACGAAGAAGCGGTGCCGCATCTCCGGCCCGAGGCCGCGCGCCTCCATCTCGTTCTTGAACGCCGTGAGCAGGTAAGGAAGACCCGGCGCGCCGCCGAATGCCCGGTAGTAGCTCTGCCGCGCGGCGTCCATCCCCAGCATGATCCGATCCGCATGGCCGTCGGCAACGGCCGCTTCGAGAAGACGCAACGTGCCGTTCTCGCGCTGGCCCCAGCGGAAGGCCTGGTCGTAGACCGCGTAGGCACCGGTCGCCAAGAGGTCGCGGTGGTAGCCGAGGTCGACGACCTTGTCGACATGGCTGAGCGAGATCCGCTCGGCCGGCACGCCGGCCTCGGCCAGGACCCGGATCTGATCGAGGGCGCCCGTGCCGGCCTCGCAATGGGTGTGGATCGGGACGCCGGTCCGGGCGCTGGCCTCGGCGGCCGCCCGGAAGATGGGCAGGTCGCGAGCGGACGGGCCGCCCTCGCTGCCGCCGACCTTGACGAGCCCGGCGCGGACGTCGGTCCGCTCCACGACCGGGCCGCCGTAGTCGCGCTGATCGATGCCGATGTCGACATCGGCGACGAACAGGTCGGCGAGTTCTTCCTCGGTGGCCCGCGTGCTCCAGTGCGACGGTCCGTAGAACTTCTCGTGGTGGAGTCCGGTCGAAGCCACGATTCGGACGCCCGTCCGGCGCGACAACTCGGCGAGCTTCGACGGGTTGCGTCCACAGTCGGCCGGC
>JANMBS010000327.1:0-3897 GCA_031360525.1 Thermomicrobiales bacterium | reverse complement strand
ACTGGGTCGAGAAGGCCAGCACCTCCTCGTCGGAACGGACGCCGTACGGGGCACGGGCGTTGTCCCCGAGATAGACCGTCGATTCGGCCGGGCTGCGGCGGAGGATCTCGCGCAGGACCGTCAATCCGCCGACCCCGGAGTCGAAGACCCCGATCGGGCGAGGATCCGACATCGCCGCGCTCAGCCCCGTCCGGCGGCCGTGCCAGCCCCGACGCGGCCGGCGTTCAATAGCTCCTGGGCGAGCCGTACGATGTCCTTGCTGATCGCGGCGTCCGGGTTGGCCAGCACGAACGGGACACCCTCGTTGTTCGACTGGACGACGAGCATGCCGTCGGACACGACCCGATGTTCCGGCACTCGGCCCAGCGCGCGTTCCAGATCCTGCGGATCGATCCCGCCGGGCGAGTCCGCCCGATTGATCAGGTAGCGGACCTTGGACGCCGGATAGCCGATCGACCGGAACGTGTCAGCGATGGCCACCGTGTTGTGGATCGTCGTCGAATCGTAGGTGACGATCTCGATGATCACGTCGCTCGCGTCGAGGAAGGCGAGATTGATGTCGTTCAGGTAGCTCGACATGTCGATCACGATCGCGCCGTAGACCCGGCGCAGCAGCGACAGGACCTTGTCGACGTCGCGGGGCGTCAGCATCTCGGCCATCTCGATGCGCGGTGGCGCGAGCAGGATGTCGATCCCCGACGGATCCCGCCACAAAACGTCGCCCAGGTCCGACTCGGAGATCCGGTCGGTCGGCAGGTCCAGGATCGACGGGGCGTCGACCGGCACCTTGAGCAGGGAACGCAGGTCGCCGAACTGGAGACTGCCGTCGATCAGCACGGTCCGCTGTTCCAGCTGTCCGAGTGCCACCGCGAGGTTGAACGCGATGGTCGTCTTGCCCACCCCGCCCTTCGGGGCGAAGACGCTCATGACCCGGGTGCTGGTGAAGGCCTCGAGCGCCTCGAAGTCCTTGCGCGCCGAGGCGATGCGGGTCATCAGGTCGAAGCCGGAGAACGGCATCGACAGGACGCCGTGGATGCCGTGGGTCGCGTCCGGCTCGACCGGGTTCTGAGGGACCGTCAACACGATGACCGGGACGCCCAGTTCAGCGGCGTGGATCATCTCGACGAGTTGGAGGCCCTTGATCCGGCCCTGGAGCAGGGCGTCGACGAGGACGATATCGGGACGCATCTCCTTGATCGTGGGGAGCGCCCGGCTGCCGTCGCTCACGACCTCGAGCAGCTTGACGCGCTGCTGCGCGTTGAGCAGGCCGCGGATGTACTGGGCGACCTGCGGGACATCTTCGATGATGAGCAGGCGCGTCTGGTCACTCGGTGGCATCGGGCCGACGATACCACGAGGGTCGGGAGTGGCACCCAGCACGGAGGTCCCCCACCCGACTGGCCGATAGGACAGGGCTCCGTGAAGCTGTCATGGCTTGACCGCGAGGAGGATCGCGCGCTCGCTGCCGGGCCCCATCGGACCCATGTCATAGCTGCCCGCCATGGCTTCGACCGCCAGGCCGGCGTCCTCCGCGTAGCCACGCAGCTCATCGGCCGAGACGAGCCGCAATCGGTCGCGGCGGATCCAGCGGCGGGCGGGTTCGCCCTGGCCTCCCTCTTCGAAGATGGTGGTCAGGGTCACGCTGCCGCTCGCCGCGTCGTGTTGCGCCGAATCGGCCTTGGTGACGATCGCGCCGGTCTCCGGGTCGAGACGCGGCCATTCGAGCACGATCCGGCCGTCGAACCGGGCAAGGTCCTCACCGTCGGGCAGCCACACGTCCACGACTGCGAGCCCACCCGGATTGAGGTGATCGGCAAGCGCCCGCACTGCGGCGCGCTGGGCGGCGCGGGTCGGCAGTACGAGCAGCGAGTTGAGTGCGATGAACGCGAGCCCGAAGCGGCTGGCGTCGGGGAGCCGCAACCCGACGACATCGGCCTCGACGAGCGTCAGCCGGTCCTCGGCGGTCGTGCCGCTGGCGCGCTTCCGGGCGCGGTCCAGCATCGCCAGATCGAGATCGACGCCTGTGACCGCGTGACCCGCTTCGGCCAGCGGGATCGCCAGCCGGCCGGTCCCGACACACAGTTCGAGGATCGGACCGTCCGCACGATCGGCGAGGGCGAGATACAGGTCGAGGTCGCCAGGCTCATCGGCCAGGTCGAGGTCGTACAGGCGCGCGAGGGCCGCTGCAGTCGCGGCGTCGGGTCGATCCAGGTCGCGCGGGTCGATCGTCAGCCCTCCCAGCGAACGGTCCGGCCGGACTGGCGCTTGACGGCGAGGGCGCTGATGGCCTCGAGCGCCGCGCGGTTGGCCGCCATCGAGGTCGTCTCGGCCTGGTCGTACGGCGGCGAGACCTCGACGATGTCCATCCCGGCCAGGTCGACGGCCCCGACGATCTGGCGGACGGCGCGGAGCACCTCACGTGTGAGCATGCCGCCGGGTTCCGGCGTCCCGGTCCCGGGCGCCATCCCCGGGTCGATGACATCGATGTCGAGCGAGAGGTAGATGGCGTCGGGGCCGTCGAGCGCCTCGGCGATCGCGTCGGCGATGACGGCTTCGGCGCCGCGCTCCTCGATCTCGCGCATGAAGTGCCAGCGCAGGCCCTGCTCCTGCATCCAGTCGAAGGTCGCCCGGGGAGGCCAGTAGCCACGCAACCCGACCTGGACGAAGTTCTTGCCCTTGACCGCGCCCGATTCGATGAGCCGACGCATGGGCGTGCCATGGCTGGCCAGGACGCCGAAGGTGTCGGTCGCGGTGTCGGCGTGGGCATCGAAATGGACGATCCCGATGCTGCCGGGCCGGCGCACCTCGGCGATAGCCGTCGCCGCGGGCCAGGTGATCGAGTGGTCGCCACCAAGGACGATGGGGATTGCGCCGGTCTCGGCGACTTCTCGGACCTTGCGGTAGATCATCGCGTGGCCACGTTCGATCCACGCCGGCACGATGTTCGCGTCGCCCGCGTCCACGACGGTGAGGACGTCGAACGCGTCAACGTCGAGCTGGAGCGAGTGGATCGAGCCCGAGGTGTACTGCGCCTCGCGGATCGCCCGGGGGCCGAACCGAGCGCCTGGTCGGTGGCTGACGGCGTCGTCGAACGGCGCACCGACGATCGCGACATCGACGCCGAGGCGGCGGAGTTCGGCCGGATCCGTGATCCACGGCAGGTTCATGAAGGTGGTCGGGCCGACATAGGTCGGCAGGTCGAAGTCGCTGTAGGTCTCGAAATCAGCGTCCCAGCCGTTGTCGCGCGCGAAGTCGCGGTCCAGTCCGGGGTCGGTGGGGCGATCTGCCACGGGGTCCTCCGGAGACGGCCGCTGCGTCATGCCGCGCGGACCAAGTCCGTCTCGCTGGGGGGCGGCGCCGCCGGTTCGCTGTCGTCCAGCAGGACGCGCCATCACAGATTGTAGCGGTCACTGGGGCCGGCTTCGCAGTTCGCCGTTATTCGGTCGCGCGGAACTCCTGCCAGGCCGCCTCCACCAACTCAGGGTCCTTGAACAGCTCGAGGGCGGTCTGGGCGATCAGGGTCGCAGCCAGGAGGGTGGTCTCGTCGGCGCGCGGAGTGACGGCCGCGTCGCGGAACAGGATCGAGTGGCCGGGGGTCCCCTCTGGCGCGATCGCCAGGTCGGGGTGGATGGTCGGGGTCACCCAGCTGACATTCGCCATGTCGGTCGAGCCGGCGTTGGGGTCATCGCCCTGATCCTCGATACCGTAAGCGGCCATGTTGGCCCGGAAACGGTCGGCAAGGACGCGATTGTTGCGCATCGTCCGCGCCCCGCCGGAGAACGTGATCTCGACCGTGGTGTCGGTGGCCAGGGCGGCGGCATCGCACAGCTGGCGGAAGCGGTCGCGCATCGCGGCATAGTCGGACTCGTCGGCGCTCCGGATCATGAACCACGCAGA
>JANMBS010000275.1:0-8698 GCA_031360525.1 Thermomicrobiales bacterium | reverse complement strand
TCACTTTGTGCTCCCCGCCGTCGCCGCCGGGGCGGGGCTGTGCCCCAGCGGGTGGTCGCGGGTGTTTCGGGTTTTCCCTTGAGTGCGGCGCGCGCGGGGGTCGTCCCGCCCGCCTCGACCCGGATGCGCTTCTTCGACTTGGTGGCGTGCTCGAACTTCACCTTGCCGGTGACGGTCGCGAACACGGTGTAATCGTGGCCCAGCCCGGTCCCGGGACCGGACAGGAACGTCATGCCACGCTGACGCACGATGATCGAGCCGGCACTCACGAGCTGCCCGTCGCCGGCCTTGACGCCGAGGCGCTGGCCGACGCTGTCGCGGCCGTTCTTGACGCTGCCGCCCGCTTTCTTGTGTGCCATCTGGTCTACTCGTCCTTCTTCTTGGCGCGAGGCTTCTTCGCTGCGCCGGCCTTTGCCTTGGGGGCGTCGGCCTCGGCCTTGGCGGTCGCCTTCTTCGGTGCCGCGGTCTTGCTCGCGGTCTTGGCTTTGGTCGTGCTCTCGGCCTTGGCCTTGGCCGCCGTCTTCGGCTTCGACTCGGTCTTGGTCGTCTTCTTCTCGGCGTCCGCGGCGACCGCGAGCTTCGCGGCGAGCTCCGCGTCCTTGGCGGCCTGGGCCGTGGCAGCCTCCTCGAGGCGGCTCCGCTCCGCCTTGGCCTCGTCGTCGGCCTTCTTGACCGTCTTGGCTGCGCTCTTGCCACCGAATGTGATGTCGGCGATGCGCAGGACGGTCAGTTCCTGGCGATGGCCCTTCTTGACCCGGCTGCGCGCCTTGGGTCGGTATTTGAACGAGATCAGCTTGGGGCCGCGGGTCTGGGTGACGACCTCGGCGCTCACCGTCGCGTCCGCGACCAGCGGACGGCCGATCGTGGACTCATCGCCATCGGCGACCAGGAGGACGCGATCGATGGTGACCGTCTTGCCCGGTTCGACGTCGAGCAGCTCGACCTCGAGCTCGGTGCCGACTTCGACGCGGTACTGCTTACCGCCGGTCTCGATGACTGCGTACATGGATCCTCAGGTTGCGTGTCTGGCGAACGGGCACGGCGATCGCGAGGTCGGACTGTAGAAAGGGCGCGCGGCGACGCCGAGCGCAGAACAAGGATTGTACGGCTCCACGCACGATCCGGTCAATCGTGGACGGGCCGGCCGCCTCTCATGCCAGAACGAACTGAGACGCCACCGACCGTGAGCGATCAGGTGATGGCTGGATCGAGCTCGTCGGCGAGAATCAGTTGCTGGCGAACCATCGACGTCACAACAAGCCGAGATGCGACCGCGTCGGCGAGGGTAGCCACGACCTCCTCGGGGCGACCGGTCCCGAGCACAGGGTCGAAGCGGGTCCGGGCTCGCACGATGACCGGCGGGCCCGCTGCCACGACGGCGACATCGGCGAGTAGCGGCCGCAGGTCGTAGCGAACGGTCGTGCCGCCTTTCTCCCGCTCGCGCGGCAGCTCGGTCGCCGCCACCATGCCCGCCGCGGCCCTCGCGAGCGCCTCCCCATCCGCTCCGGTCACGCCGATCCGGTAGTCGGCCGCGGCGACCTGCCCGGCGAGGGCCGGACCGCCGAGCCAGACGTCGTAGAGGTCGACTAACCGCCAGCCTTCGGGCAGGTGAGCGGTCAGGCCCTCTCGGACCTGCCAGATCGGGACGAAATCGGTGAGGAGGATGTCGGCGAGCTCGCGCTCCACTTCGAGGGTGGCCGGGACCGGTGCGCCGAACGCGATCCGCGCGCGGATCCGTCCGACCGGCCGGAAAAGCGGCAGACCGGACGCCTCGAGGGCGGCATCCCAAGCCTCGATCAGGTCGCGACCCGCGAGCTCAGGCGCACCCCCGGCACGTGCCAGCACCAGGCGCCAGCGTTGGCGCGCAGGAGGCGGGGCGTCCTCGGCCGGCCTCTCGGCCGGCGGCCCTGGAGCTGCCTCGGAGGGGGCGTCCACGTCTGGTAGTCTGCGGCACCATGCAGGAGCCCGCGCCACCGACCCCAGACGCTCCCGAGGTCGACGTGGCGCAGTGGGCAGCCTCCCTGCCACCAGCGCCATTCCTCGATCCCGCGGCCGGTCCGGGCAAGACACGGTTCGGGCAGCTCTCGCCGCGGGTCGCCGTCCTCATCGTGGCCGGGATCGTGGTCGGCTTGCTCCTCTGGATGGCGCGCGATAGCGTCCGCCCGTTCGTGGTCGGGCTGTTGTTGGTGTACCTGCTCGATCCGCCGGTCCGCTGGCTGGCGCGCCGAGGGTTGCGTCGACCGCTCGCGATCCTGGTCGTCTACGTCGTTGCGATCGTCGCCTTCGTCGAGTTCCTGGCGCTGACCCTGACGCCGCTGGTCAACGAGATCCTGCGGTTCATCGCCGACTTCCCGAAGCTCGCGGCGGACCTCGATGCGCAGCTCCAGCGGCTCGGGGAGTTCTACCAGCGGCTCCAGATCCCGGTCGCCATCCGGGAATGGATCGATGGGGTCATCGCCGGGTTCGGCCAGGGCGCCCCGGGCGGCGGCGGGGGCGGTCTCGACCTGACCTTCCTGTTGCCACTGCTGACGGGGGCCGGCAGCCTGCTCGGTCTCGTGTTCGGCTACCTGATCCTGCCGGTTTGGGTCGCCTACCTGCTCAAGGACAAGGTCGCCCTCGTCGCGCAATTCGACCGTTCGCTCCCGCCCGCCTGGCGGTTCGACACATGGGCGATCATCAAGACTGTCGAGCACGACTTCGGACAGTGGGTCCGCGGGCAGCTCATCCTCGGCGTCGCCGTCGGGATCTTCACGTTCATCGGGCTGATCATCCTGAGCCAGCTGGTCGACCCGATCTTCGGTCGCTACGCCGTCCTGCTGTCGGTCATCGCCGGCGTGCTCGAGTTGGTGCCGATCATCGGACCGATCATCTCTGCGGTACCGGCGGTCCTGTTGGCCGCGACCGCCGGGCCCGCCGCTGTCATCGCCGCGCTCCTGCTCTACACGCTCGTCCAGCAGATCGAGAACAACGTCTTTGTGCCCAAGATCCAGGGCGACGCGATCCAGCTGCACCCGGCTGCGGTCATCTTCGCGATCATCATCGGCGGAGCGCTGGCCGGGCTCCTCGGGGCGATCCTCGCGCTGCCGATGACCGCGGCCTTCCGCGACGTCGTGCGCTACCTCTTCCGGCGTCTCTCGCCCGACCAGCCGGAGGCCCTGGCGGCGTCGCTGAAGCCGATCGGGATGGGTCCGGCCGATGGGTGGACCGATGCCTGACCGGAACGACCCGTACAAGATCCTGCAGGTCGATCCGGAGGCCGAGGACGAGGTGATCCAGGCGGCCTATCGACGGCTCGCCCGCAAGTATCACCCCGACCTTGCGACGACAGCCGACGCGGCCAACCGGATGGCGGCGATCAACGCGGCGTGGGAGCTCATCGGGGAGCCGGCGAAGCGGCAGGCGTTCGACCGAAAGCGCGTGCCGCTCACGACTGCGCCGGTCGCGACGACTGCGACGGCTCCCGCTCAGGGTGCAGCTGGTCGCGCCGAGGGCACTGGCGCATCACGGGCCGCGACCGAGCGCGCCGGATCGGCGTCCGGGGCGCCTCCGGGAGGATCGTCTTCGAGCGGGGCGACACCGTCGTCAGGCTCCGCGCCTCCGACCGAGACGGTCTCACGCGACTGGACGTCCGGACGTTCCACGCAGGGCAGCGGCTACGAGGAGTCGATGCATGCGGCCGACGGGTTCGGGGCGGCGGGGCCCCCGCCGGGTCGACCGTCCGGGACCGTCCTGAACTTCGGTCGCTACGCCGGATGGTCGCTGGGCGAGGTGGCCCGCTCGGACGTCGAGTACATCGAGTGGCTCGATCGCGCCCCGATCGGCCGGAACTACCGCCAGGAGATCGACGAGATCCTGCGGACGAAGGGCCGGCGCAAGTCGGCCGACCCCGGGCAGACGAACCGACGCGGGCTGTTCCGTCGCCGCTAGAGGCTGCCAATCGTGGGCCCGCTGCCGGTCCACCGGCGCTCGCGAAAGTCTCGCTCTCGTGGCGCGGCGCGCCTCGACCTATGCCGCTTCGCCGTCGCCCGGGATGGTACCGATCGTCCGATCGACGATCCACCCGACCGTCGTCCCCTGGACGAGCAGCGTGAACAACACCACGCCAAAGGTGATCTCCTGGAGCAGCGCCCGCTGCGGGATGTCGGCAGGAAGTGAAAGCGCCATGGCCACGGCCACCGCCCCGCGCAGACCGGCCCAGAACAGCACGTGGAGCCACCCGCCTGGGACGGCTTCGGCGAGGCCCGGCCGGCGAGCCAGGCGCGACGCACCGCCCAGCAGCACGTAGACCACGAGGGCGCGACCGACGAGGACGCCGAGGATGCCCAAGGCGATCGGGCCGAGCGAGTCGAGGAGGCGCGCCGGCGGGATCGCGAGGCCGACGAGCAGGAAGACGACGGCCGTCAGCAGGTAGGCGAAGAACTCCCAGACCGTGTCGACCGCATCCGCCCCGGTCTCGGTCGACGCGCGACCAGGTCCGAGGTTGCCCAGCACGATGGCCGCTGTCACCGTGGCGATCACCCCGGACAGGTTGAAGGCGTCCGCAAGCATGTAGCTGCCGTAGGCGAGCACGACCGAGATCGTCAGCTCGACGAGGTGGTCGTTCACGACTCCGATGATCCGCGCGGCGACGTACCCGGTGGCGAGTCCGATCGCGACGCTGATCGCCACGGTCCCGACGAAGACGAACACCGCCTCGCCCGGGCCGATGGGGGCCGCGACGACCGTCAAGGCGATGGCGAACAGGACGAGGCCCGTGCCGTCGTTGAGCAGGCTCTCACCGTCGACCATCGTCGACAGCGCGGGTGGGACCCGCACCCGCTTGAAGGTCGCGACCACGGCCGCCGGGTCGGTCGCCGAGACCATCGCACCGACGATGAATGCCAGATCGAGGCGGAGGCCGGCGCCGACATTCAGGACGACGGCCACGATGCCCGCCGAGATGACCACGCCCGGGACCGCGAGCAGGGCAAGGCCGCCGACCCAGCGCCGAAGCTCGGCCAAGCGGAGGCGGTACGCGGCTTCGAAGACGAGCCCGGGCAGGAGGACCAGCAGGACAAGCTCGGGTGAGACAACGAGGCCCGGGATGCCGACCGCCCCGGCGCCGATGCCGACCACGAGGCCGGCTACGACCAAAGCGACCGAGTAGGGGAGCCGCAGCGGGCGGGCCACGATCGCGACGAACGCGGCCAGACCGAGCAGGCCGACCAACAACTCGATCGCGTGCGGGATCTCCGCTGCGTCCATCAAACGGGCACGCGCAGGGTCGCCCGGGTTACCACGCGGCTCTGGTTTGCCTGATGTTGATGCTCTGGAGGACCCCGAGCCCGGCGGCCATGCTGACGAGCGACGCGCCACCGTGCGTCACGAACGGGAGTGGGATCCCGGTGATCGGCATGATGCCCAGGACCATCCCGACATTGACCACGACCTGGAACAGGATCATCGAGGCCACCCCGGCCGCGAACAGCGTGCCGAACGCGTCCCGCGACCGCCAACCTGCCACCAGGACCCGCCACAGGAGCAGGACGAAGAGCACGAACAGGACGATCCCACCGATGAACCCGAGCTCCTCGGCGAGGGTGGCAAAGACGAAGTCCGTGGATTGGACAGGCAGATACGCGCCCTGTGTCTGGGTCCCATTCGTGAGTCCCTTGCCGATCAGTCCGCCGGCCCCGACTGCGATCTGCGCCTGGTGGAGCTGGAACCCGGCCCCTTGGATATCGGGGGCGGCATTGAAGAAGGCCTCGAGACGCGCCTTCTGGTAGTCGCGCAGGAGGTAGGTCCACGCGACCGGGACCATCGCTGCAACCCCGACGGCGAGGACCGTCAGCCAGCGGAGACTGGCGCCGGACATCCAGAGCATCCCGGCCAGGATCGCCGCGAAGACAAGGGATGTGCCGAGGTCCGGCTGGAGCATGACCAGCGCCAGAGGGGGGCCAACGAGCAGGCAGGCGCCGACCAACGGAGGCAGGGAGTCGAGGCGGCCCTGGCGGGCGGCGAGATACGCGGCCAGGACGACGATCATCAGGATCTTGGCGATCTCGCTGAACTGGAAAGTCAGCGGGCCGATCGTCACCCAGCGCGAGGAACTGCCGACCCCGGAGCCGATCGCGAGCGTGAGGACGAGTAGCCCGATCTGGAGCCCGTAGACCGGCCACGCCAGGGTCTTGAGCCAGTGGTAGTCGAAGGCGGTGGCGACCACGAAGACGATCACTGCTATGGCCGCCCACATCAGGCCGCGTGTGAACGTCGTCCCGGCATCGATGGGGACGACGCCCTCCTCGACGCTGTTGGTGTAGGCCATGACGAGGCCGACGGCCAGCAGGAGTCCGGCGTAGGTCGTGAGCTGGAGGTCGAACGCGCGCCAGGCCGCGCCGACCGACTTGGCCGCCCAATCGTTGATGCGCACTGGTTGCGCTCGGATGACGCCCATCAGTTGCTCTGGTAGAAGTTGCCGCGTTTGAGCAGGTCGGGAAGGCGATAGTCCTTCTTGATCCCGAAGTGCAGTTGGTAGAAGTACTTCACGATCTCGGTCGCGACGTTGCCCTTGGTCCGCGAGTCGTAGGCGAGAGCGAGAACGACGATCTGGGCGTGCGTGTCGTCAAAGGAGCCGTGGCGGGCGTCCTTGGGCACGAAACCGACGAACCAGGAGTGGTACGGCAACCGGCCCTTGGAGTCACGAGTCCCGAATTCTGCCGTTCCGGACTTGCCCGCGATCTTGATCGGCAAGTCGACCAGGTTGTAGGTGTGCCGGAGCAGAACCGTATTGCGGGCGGCGTTGCGCATCACCGTGAGGACGCTCGCCGGCACCTTCATCTTGCGGATCATCTTCGGCTTGAACGGCTTCACCACGCTCCCGTCGGGTCCGACGATATCGCGCACGATCTGTGGCTCGAAGAGCGTGCCCCCATTGGCGAGCGCAGCGTAGGCGTTGATCAGCTGAATCGGTGTCACGACGTCGTAGCCCTGGCCGATACCCGCCTGGTAGGTCTCCCCGCCGAAGATCGGGGAACCGAGGGTGGCCTGCTTCCACTCGTTGGTGGGGACGATGCCAGGGACTTCGCCCGGCAGGTCGATCCCGGTCAGGTTGCCGAAGCCGTACTGCCTGGCCCAATAACCCAGGCGATCGATTCCGAGCTTGCCAGCCATCTGGAAGAAGAACGTGTCGCTCGAATGCCCGAATCCGCAGTAGATGTTGCACGCTCCGAAGCCGCGGTGGTTCCAGTCGTAGAAGCGCGTCCCGCCGAGCGTGAGGTAGCCGGCCGTGCGGATCCTCGTGCTTGGCGTGATCTTCTTGTCGGCCAGGGCCCCGGTGCCGGCCACCAGCTTGTAGGTCGAGCCGGGCGGGTAATGCGCCTGGGTCGCGTGGTTGAGCAGCGGCTTGTCGGGATCGTTCAGTAACTTCGCGTAGTCCTTGTTGCTGATCCCCCGGGCGAACTGGTTGTTGTCGTAACTCGGCAGGCTGACCAGCGCCAGCACCTCTCCGGTCTGCGGGTTCATGGCGATGACCACGCCCCGCTTGATCCCGACCTTCTTCATCGCCCAGCGCAGCGCCTTTTGGGCATTCTGCTGCACCTTGGTGTCGATAGTGAGGGTCAGCGAGTCGCCGGGTTCGGCTTGCCTGACCGTCTGGAGGACCTGTGTCTTCCGGCCCGACGCGGTGCGCGCGACGCTCTGGGTGCCGTAGACGCCGCGCAACTTCGTCTCGTATTGGGCCTCGATGCCGACCTTGCCGATGAGGTCATCCGGAAGGTAGCCGTCCTGCTTGAGGTCGAGGATTTGTTCCCCAGAGACTGGACCGGTGTAGCCGAGGATCTGCGACATCAGCGGACCATCGGCATACAACCGTCTGGGCTCGACTGAGACCTCGACCCCCGGGAGGTCGAACCCGGCCTCGGAGATCAGTCGAGCGGTGCTCTCGTCGACGTCGGTCGCGATCCGGACGAGATCGAACGTTGAGCCCGGGTTCCCGTCGATGGTCGCGTTGATATCGTCCGCCGGCATCCCGAGGAGCGCGGCGAGCCGACCGACCACCGCGGACCGCTGTTCGAGCGGCAGGTCGGACGGACGGAGTCTCACGACGAACGTAGCGACGTTGGTGACCAGAGCACGGCCATTCCGGTCGTAGATCAGCCCGCGCGGCGCCGGGATCGATTCGAGAACGGTGCGATCGCGCGTAGCGAGCGTCGCCAGACGTCCGCCGTCCACGATCTGGAGGTAAAAGAGCCGTGCCGTGAGGCCCGTCACCGCAATGACGACCGCGAGGGCGAAGACGAGGAAGCGGGAAAGATTCCGGACTGGTCTTGGGCGTTCGTCGTAGAACGCTCTCACCAGTCGAGCCGTTCCGATTCGGTGCGGCGATCGTGAATCGAAATCGCGAGCGGCCCGATCACAGCCGCAAGGATCGTGTCATACACGACGCCCGGGATAAGGAGGGCGATCGGGTCGGCGATCGGGATCGGCGTCCGCAGAGTGTTGAACGCAACGTAGAGAGTCATCGAGTAGAACAGACTCAGGAGCAGGGTAGCCAGGACGGGAACGATCGGGCGGAGACGGAGCAAGAGACGTCCGAGGACCGCGGTGAGACCGATGCACAGAAGGAGGGCGAATGCGGTGGAACCGAGCGGCCGTTGTGCGAGAACATCCAGGGCAAGGCCCCCTACGAAGGCCCAGACAAGACCCGCCTCGAGCCCGATCG
>JANMBS010000259.1:0-1631 GCA_031360525.1 Thermomicrobiales bacterium | reverse complement strand
CGGGCGGCCCCAGACATCCTGCTGATGCAGGAGACCAAGCTCGGTGATGTCGATGCGCCGGTGATGTCGTTCGGGATGGCTGGCTACCAGCTCGTGCACCACGGCGAGGGGCGCTGGAACGGCGTCGCGATCGCGGCCCGCAACGGCCTGGCCGTCAGCGACATCGTCACGAACTTCGGCGATGGCCCGGTGCGGGATTCCGGTCCCGGTGGCACGGCCGGCTCCGAGGACGACTTCGACCCCTTCGACGAGGCCCGGGTACTGGCCGCGACCGTCGAGGGCCTGCGCATCGTCACGGTCTACGCGCCCAACGGCCGGGTCGTCGGGTCGCCCTTCTACGAAGGCAAGCTCGTCTGGTTCGAGCGGCTCGGGCGGTTCATCGACGAGGAGCGCGCCGCGGGTCGTGGCGACCAACTGCTCGTCGGCGGGGATTTCAACGTGGCCCCGGCCGACATCGACGTGTGGGACCCGGCCGCCGCGCACGGCGGCACGCACGTGAGCGAGCCCGAGCGGGCATCACTGCGGGCACTCATCGACGGCGGGCTGACGGATGCCTACCGCGCCCGGCACGACGAAGCCGGCCGCTACACCTGGTGGGACTACCGCGCGGGCATGTTCCACAAGAACTTCGGGATGCGCATCGATCTGCTGCTCGCTGGGTCGGACGTCGCGGGCCGGCTCGTCGATGCCGAGATCGACCGCCAGGCGCGCAAGGGCCCGCCGGTCCCATCGGACCATGCGCCGCTGACGATCGACCTCGACGAGCCCGGCAAGCCGTTCGATCCGGACTGGACGGGGGCGCTAGCGCGCATCGCGAAGCGAACGCGGTAGGTCGCCCGCACGGACCCCGCACGGAGCGTTGCGGCCAACGGGACGCGGTGCGCCGTGTCCCACTGGCCGCACGTAGGCTCCCGGCTCGATGACGGTCCCCATCGACGCCGCACCGGCCGGGATCCGCCTCGTCGACCTGGAGAAGCGCTTCGGCACGATCCTGGCCGTCGACCGCGTGTCGCTCGACGTCCGACCCGGCGAGTTCTTCTCGCTGCTCGGGCCATCCGGCTGCGGCAAGACGACGACCCTGCGGATGATCGGCGGCTTCGAGCTGCCGAGCGCCGGGCGCATCCTCCTGCACGATCGGGACATCACCGACGACCCGCCCGACAAGCGTCCGGTGAACATGGTCTTCCAGAACTACGCGCTGTTCCCCCACCTCGACGTCGGCGAGAACGTGGGCTTCGGCCTCCGCCGTCGCAAGGTCGAGCGGACGGAGATCGTGCGACGCGTGGCGGAGGCGCTCGAGCTCGTGCGCCTCGAGGGGTTCGAGCGCCGTCGGCCGACCCAGTTGTCCGGCGGCCAGCAACAGCGGGTCGCGCTCGCACGCGCGCTCGTGAACCGCCCCACCGTGCTCCTGCTCGACGAGCCGCTCGGAGCGCTCGACCTCAAGCTCCGGCGCCAGCTCCAGATCGAGCTCAAGCGCATCCAGGCCGAGGTCGGGATCACGTTCGTCTATGTGACCCACGACCAGGAAGAAGCCCTGACGATGAGCGACCGGATCGCGGTCATGCATGCCGGGCGGATCGAGCAGGTGGGCACCCCCGAGGAGCTGTACGACCGGCCGGCGACGCGCTTCG
>JANMBS010000161.1:0-2490 GCA_031360525.1 Thermomicrobiales bacterium | reverse complement strand
GAGCTTGTCGAGCCCCGTCTGACCGGTGATCGCGACCATCGGGGCGTGGTCGAGGTAGGCGTCGGCGACGCCGGTCACGAGGTTGGTCGCACCGGGCCCGAGTGTGGCCATCGCCACGGCCGCCCGACCCGTCAGCCGCCCGTAGACATCGGCCATGAAGGCGGCGCCCTGCTCGTGGCGGGTCGTGATGTGGCGGACGGCATCCTGCCGACTCAGCGCGTCGAGGACGTCCATCGTCTCCTCGCCCGGGACGGAGAAGACGTACTCGCAGCCCTCGGCGGCAAGGCACTCCACGAGCAGCGTGGCGGCAGTCCGGGGAGCGTCGACGGTCATGCCCGGCAGTCTACGGGAGCCGACGGTCAGGACGTCCCACCGACGGCGGGCGACCGCCTGATCGCGGTCGCTGGGTCACGCGGTCCGCGGTGCCCCGTGGCGCTGGAGCGTCCGCCAGCCGCCGGCGCGGTTGTTGGCGACGATCGCCCGGAACATCGCGAGGAGCGCCTGCTCGTTGATCGTCTCGCCCTCACGATAGGCGACGGCCCGGCCGGTCTTGTTGTCGTGACCACTCGTGATGATGCCCTCCGGGTCGGGGGCGATCGGGTCGTAGAGAAAGACGTTGACGTGGTCCTTCGCGGCAAGGAAGGCACAGATGTTGCCGTCGAGGACGAAGTAGGGCTGGACCGTCCGCTTGATCGTTTCCGCGACGTCGGCGTCGGCCTCGTGGACAAGATCCCGGACGCGACTGAAGATCTGCCGCTGCCAGGCGGGTAGGGGATCAAGGTAGGCGTCGACCCGTGGATCCTTGAGGTACGGCATCTCGAGCTCCCCCCTGAACGAACTGCGGTGGAACTATTGAGCCATTATTGAGCGACCATCAGTCGTTCGGGCCGATCGCGTGCTGACCGTCGCTTTGGCGGGCCGCTACGCTCGGAGGATGGACCCGACCATCATCCGGCTGCCGGTCGTCGGCCACGCTGACCCACTCGAACGCGCCCTCCTGGAGATCGATATCGCCATCGCACTGGTCCTCACGGGTGTCGCCGTCACGATCACTCTGTGCTGCCTCGAGGCAGCCGAGGCGGCGGCATTCACCGGAGCCGTCTGGGCACAGACCGCCGGTGTTGCCTTCCATCTGTTGCACGGGTCTTCGACTCCGGACAGCCTCGTCATCGGCCCTCGCCTGCGCCCGTTGTCCGTCGAGAGCGGCGCCGAGATGGAGTCGTGATCGGCGGACGGCGCCCGCTCCAGGGTCGAAAAGCCGGCGACCGGCGGGTCCGAGTCGACCGGCCGCACGCCCCGTACTTCCGCTACACCGGCCCGGGCCAGCTCGTCGCCCGCGAGGCCGCGTCCGTCCCGCGGACCGCTCGCGGTCGCGCCCTCGCCCGCCTCCGGGCAACCATCTTCGGGCGGCCCCTGTCCAACGAAGAGGAGATGGAGGAGCGCCTGTCGAAGAAGAAGGCGCTCGCGATCTTCAGTTCGGACGCCATCTCGTCATCGGCCTACGCGACCGAGGAGATCCTCCGGGTCCTGGTCATCGCCGGGGCCGGTGCGCTGCTCGTCTCGATCCAGGTCTCGATCGCCATCGCGCTCCTGCTGGCCGTCGTCTCGGTCTCCTATCGCCAGGTCTGTCGTGCCTATCCGAGCGGCGGCGGCGCGTATGTCGTCGCCCGGACGAACCTCGCGCCCATCTTCGGCCTGATCGCCGCCGCGGCGCTCCTGATCGACTACGTCATGACGGTCGCCGTCTCGACCGCGGCCGCGATCACCCAGATCCAGTCGGTCTTTCCGGCTGCCTACGACGTCCGGATCGAGATCGCATTCGTGTCGATCGGACTGATCACCATCGCCAACCTCCGAGGGCTGCGCGAGTCCGGGAACATCTTCGCGGTCCCCACCTACCTGTTCATCGGGCTGGCTCTCGCGATCGTCGCGATCGGCGCCTTCCGGATCGTGACGGGAACCGTGGTCCAGTTCCCGACGCAGCCGGACGCGGTTCCGTTCGGTACAGAGACGCTTGGGGTCCTGCTCCTGCTCAAGGCATTCGCCGGCGGCTCCGTCGCCCTGACCGGCGTCGAGGCCATCGCCAACGGCGTTCCAGCGTTCAAGCCGCCGGAAGCCAGGAACGCAGCCGACACGATGACCGCGATGTCCATCCTCCTGGCGATCCTCTTCGTCGGGCTGACGGTGGTCGCCGTCGCATTCGGACTCCATCCGACCAAGGTGGGCGGCCCATCGGTGGTCGCCATGGCCGCCCAGGCCGCGTTCGGCGCCGGTTCGCCGCTCTTCTACACCTTCGCGGCGAGCACGGCACTCATCCTGTTCCTCGCCGCAAACACGAGCTTCAACGCGTTCCCGCGCCTGGCCGCGATCCTCGCCGGCGACGGCTACATGCCTCGCCAGTTCTCCTTCCGTGGCGATCGACTCGCCTACTCGTGGGGCATCGCCCTCCTAGCTGCTATCGCGTTCGGGATCCTGTGGGCGTTCGGTGGC
>JANMBS010000154.1:0-4183 GCA_031360525.1 Thermomicrobiales bacterium | reverse complement strand
GTTGACATCGGCTGGAACTGGCGCGTAGACTCCCGCTCGGCTCGCAACCTCGCGGCCAGCATCCCACCCCGTCAAGGAGGGTCCCGACATGACAGATCGCACCTTCCTCCGACGAGACGTCGCGCCGATCCCGGCCGACGCGCGTGGGAGATCTGCGCCCTACTCGAGCTAGACCGCAGGCGGCAGGACCGCTATCGGACGAACCAAGAGCCGTGGGCCAGATCGGGCCCCCGGCTTTTTTGATGCCCTCCCCTGCCCCACCGGCAGGCACGGACAACAGGAGCCGCGAGGCCCGCCGACGACATCGTCGGACAGGACCCGCGGCTTTGTCATTCCCGGCACCGTCCACGCCCGCATCAAACCCTGGAGTCTCCAGTGACCGCCACCTTGGATCCACAACTGAAGAACGGCTCGACGAGCACACCGGCCCAGCCGCTCGCGGCGGAGCCGGCTCCCGTTCGACGACCTGCCGGTCCGCCGGCGCTCCTCATCGAGGACGTCAGCAAGCGGTTCGTGGTCGGCCGGAAGAAGAAGCCGGTGACTGCCATCTCGCACGTGTCGATGCGCCTCGAGCGCGGCGACGTCCACGGGATTCTCGGCTCCAACGGCTCCGGCAAGTCGACGCTCATCCGGCTCATCTGCGGACTGCTGACTCTCGACGAGGGTCGGGTCGAGGTCTTCGGTCACGACATCGTCCGCGACGAGATGGCGGTCAAGCGGCTGATCAACCGGGTCAGCGTGGACGCCGCCTTCTTCAAGAAGCTCAGCCCGATGGAGAACCTCCTCTTCGCGGCTCGCCTGTACGGCCTGGACGGCACGACGGCCCGCAGCGAAGCGATCGCGATCCTGGCTCGTCTGGGCATCTCCGAGAAACGGATCGACCGACCGATCGAGCAGATGAGCCGGGGGATGCAGCAGAAGGTCGCCATCGCGCGAGCGCTGCTGACGAGCCCGACCCTCCTGCTCCTCGACGAACCGACCACTGGCCTGGACCCGCGCTCGAAGCTCGACGTCCAGTCATTCATCGAAGAACTCCGGGAGACCCACGACGCGACCATCGTCCTGACCACTCACGACCTGGCCGAGGCAGAACGACTGTGCGGGCGGATCACGATCCTCAACGACGGCAAGGTCGTCGCCGAGGACAGCCCGGAGGGCCTCAAGACCCTCATCCGCGATCGCGTGGACGGACCCGCGACGCTCGAAGACGTGTTCATGACATACACCGGCCGCTCCCTCGATGACGACATCGAGGAAGACGACGCCGAGGACGACTGAAAGGAGGTGATAACGATGTTCTTCTCAGCGGAGCTGGTCGGCCAGCTGGCCCGGGAACGGATCGAGCGAGAGATCGCCACGGACCGACTCCTGCGCCAGGGACGCCAGCCTTCCCCATCCATCCGCCAGGCGATCGGCCGCCGGGTCATCCGGTTCGGCGCCCGCCTCGCCGCGTAACCCTCACTCGAGGCGGCCCGGTCCCGCTCGGGGCCGGACCGACTCCCCCACTCGGAGATCGGATCGATGACCGTCGTCACCCATGAGCTGAAGGCCTCATTCGCCTTCATCGAGCGCAACTTCAACCTGACCCGCCGCTATTGGGGCTGGGAGCTCGCGTTCCTGGTCTATTCCGTCGCGGGCGCGCTGTCGATCTCGCTCATCGGTGCGTCCCAGGGCAACGAGGAGCTGCTCCTCTCGCTGATGATCGGTGCGATCTTCTGGAACTACCTGTCGGTCGTCTTCTCGTGGATCGCCGAGACCATCACTATCGAGCGTTGGGAAGGCACCCTCGAGTACACGATGATGGCGCCGATCCAGCGCTGGTCGCAGCTGCTCGGTTCGGTCGTCTACGCGATGGTCTATGGCCTGATCCACACGTCGGTCATCTTCATCGCGCTCGTGCTGTTCTT
This sequence comes from Thermomicrobiales bacterium, assembly GCA_031360525.1. GTDB lineage: Bacteria > Chloroflexota > Limnocylindria > Limnocylindrales > CSP1-4 > SPCO01. The sequence continues at coordinate 2,276 of JANMBS010000154.1, read as the reverse complement.
CCCGCAGCTGGACCTTGCCGGCGCGAACCCCGCGACGGTCGTGACGTTCATGCTGCTCGGCTCGTTCAGCTTCGTCGGCATCGGCATGCTCGCCGCGATCCTGCCCCTCCTGTACGTCGAGCGCGGTGCGCAGATGACGTTCGTGCTCCAGTCCTGCCTCCTGCTTGTCAGTGGGGTGTACTACTCGGTCGATATCTTGCCGCCCTGGATGCAGGTACTGTCGCGGCTGTCGCCTGCCACGTACGTCCTCGAGGGCGTGCGGGCCGGGCTCATCGACGGGAAGCCTGTGACCGAGCTCACTCACCTGGTCTGGCCGCTCATCGTGATGGGCGTCGTGCTCATCCCCTTCGGGCTATGGGCGTTCGGCCGTGCCGAGCGCTACGCCAAGCGGACCGGCAAGCTGAAGCGGGTCGGCTGAGCCATGGTGCTCGACCGGACCGCCCTCGAGGCCCTCGGCTGGGACCAGGACTGGGAGGCCGCCTTCGCGCCGTTCGCGTCGGAGGGCGTCCGTCCGGTCCGGGTCGTCGCCGTCCATCGCGAGACCGCGATCGTGCGCGATGGCGCGGGTGACCGGCCGGCCAGCGTGACGGGGTCGTTCCGGTTCGAGGCACTGGCGCGGTCGGACTTCCCGGCGGTGGGTGACTGGGTCGTGCTCGGTGCGGACGACGTTGTGAGCGCGATCCTGCCGAGGCGGAGCGTCTTCAAGCGGATGGCCGCCGACAGCAGCCGACGCGGCAGCAGCCTCGACGACGAGCAGATCATGGCCTCGAATATCGACGTCGCCCTGCTCGTCGCCGGGCTTGACAACGACTTCAACCTGCGCCGCATCGAACGCTACCTGGCGATCGCGATGTCCAGCCAGATCACGCCAGTCGTGGTCCTGAACAAGGCCGACCTGGCCGATGACGTCGACGGGCGGCTGGGGGCGGTGGACGCCATCGCCCCGGGCGTCGCCACGGTCGCCGTGTCGGCGCGGACCGGCCAAGGGCTGGACCGCTTGCGAGCGCACCTCCTGCCTGGCACGACGGCGGCCATCCTCGGATCGTCGGGGGTCGGCAAGTCCACGCTGGTCAACGCCCTCCTGGGCGAGGACCGCCAGGCGACCGCAGAGGTCCGCGACTCCGACTCGCGCGGCCGCCACACGACCACCCATCGGGAGCTGTTCGAGCTCCCCGGCGGCGCGCTGCTGGTCGACACGCCAGGCATCCGGGCGCTCGAGGTCCTCGGCGCCGAGGAAGGCGTGGAGACTGCCTTCGACGACGTCGCCGACATCGCTGCGGCCTGCCGGTTCAGCGACTGCGGCCACCAGGGCGAGCCGGGCTGTGCCGTCCAGGCCGCGCTGGCCGACGGGACCCTGTCCCCGGAACGGCTGGCAAGCCATCAGAAGCTCGAACGGGAGATGGCCCGCGTTGCCCGCGAGGGCGATCCCAGGGCCCGCGCGGAGCACCGCCGCACGTGGAAGATCATCCACAAGAGCGTCGAGGAGCACATGAACCGCAAGTACGGAGGGGGGACTCGATGACCGCCACTCGAGACATCCGCAGCGTGACGCTGGAGGACGTGCCGGCCATCCCAGGCATCCAGGCCCGCCACTTCCACGACCCGTCCGACTACGACCGGCTCTCCGAGCTCGCGACGGCGGCCAACCTGCACGACGGGATCCCGTACCTGCCGACCGCCCAGACCCTCCAGGTCGAGATGGACGCCGCGGACGGCGCCGATCCGGTCGACGACATGGTGCTCGTCGAGCTTGATGGCCGGCTCATCGGCGCGGCCGGCATCGAGCGGGTCGTCCGCGACGACGTTCCGAGCTACGACATCTGGGGCTGGGTCGACCCCGGCTACCGGCGGCGCGGTCTGGGGACCGTCTTGCTTGGCTGGAACCTGGCGCGCGCCCGCGTCCGGGCTTCGCGAGAGGACCCGCTCGTGCCGGTCCGGCTTGGCTCGTTCTCCGAAGACACCGAGGCCGGCCACCGCGCGCTGCTGGCGAACGCCGGCTTCGAGACCGTCCGGCATTTCTTCCTGATGCGCCGGCAGGGCCTCGACGACATCCCCCAAGTCCCGCTCCCCGACGGCATCGAGGTCCGCCCGGTCCGCGAGGACCAGTGGCGGACGATCATGGATGCCGAGAACGAGGCGTTCCGCGATCACTGGGGCCACCGCGAGATGGGCGAGAGCGCCTACAAGGCGACATACGGCCGCGCCGAACTCGACACGAGCTTGTGGGTCGTGGCCTGGGATGGCGACCAGATCGCGGGCGTGGTCCAGAACTGGGT
>JANMBS010000121.1:0-3037 GCA_031360525.1 Thermomicrobiales bacterium | reverse complement strand
CGTGGGCCGCTGGCACGCTCGCCGCCGCGGCGTCACCGGCGGTCGTCCTCGCTCCGGTCTCCGCCGCTGGAGGGCGCCCGCCGGCGACCGGGGCGGCGGGGGCCGTCGCGATCCGCGCCCGGTAGTGCTCGAGGTTGGCCTTGACGTCGTCGAGCGTGTCGCCGCCGAACTTCTCCAGCACGAAGCGGGCGAGCGTGAGCATGACCATCGCCTCGGCGACGACGCCGGCAGCCGGCACCACGCTGATGTCGCTGCGCTCGTAGTGCGCCTTGTCGACGGCTTCGCCGGTGATCAGATCGGCCGACGGGAGCGGCCGCGCCAGCGTCGAGATCGGCTTGACCGCGCCGCGCACGATCAGCGGAGCGCCGTTCGTGACGCCCCCGGTCAAGCCGCCCGCGTTGTTCGTCCGGTGGATCCAGCCACCGTCCTCGGCACGGCCCTCGATGACGTCGTGGACAGCCGAGCCGAAGCGACGCGTCTGCTCGAACCCGAGCCCGAACTCGACGCCCTTGACGATGTTGATGCTCATGACCGCCCCCGCCAGTGCGCCATCGAGGCGGCGGTCCCAGTGGACATACGACCCAAGTCCGATCGGCAGCCCGTGGACGACGACCTCGAACACGCCACCGACCGTATCTCCGGCCGAGCGCGCCTCGTCGATGCGGGCGATCATCGCGGCTTCGGCATCCGGGTCCGGGCAGCGCAGCGGTGAGGCGTCGGCCTCGTCGCGCGACCGGCTGGCATTGGCCGGATCGACCGCCACGCCCCCGACCTCCGCGGTGAACGACCAGGTCTCGATGCCCAGCTGGCGCAGAAAGGCGCGTGCGACGCCGCCGGCCGCGACCCGCGCTGCGGTCTCGCGTGCCGAGGCACGCTCGAGGACGTTGCGGACGTCGTTGAAGCCGTACTTGAGAGCGCCTGCCAGATCGGCGTGACCGGGTCGCACCCGAGTGACAGGCGTCGCCCGCTTGTTGCCGCCCGAGGCAGCGTCGTTGAGGGCCGCAGCAGCCTCGTCATCGAGCGGCTCGACGGCCATCACCTCGGTCCAGTTCTCCCAGTCCTTGTTGCGGACGAGGAGGAGGATCGGCGAGCCGATCGTCGTCCCGTGGCGGACCCCGGCGAGGATCTCGGCCTGGTCCTGCTCGATCGCCTGGCGAGCGCCGCGGCCGTAGCCCTTCTGGCGCCGAGCGAGATCGACCGCGAGGGCCTCGGCGGTCAGGCCGAGGCCCGCCGGGACACCCTCGATCGTGACTCCCAGCGTGGGCCCGTGGGATTCGCCGGCGGTCAGGAAACGGAAGGCACCCATCGTCAACGCGTCGATCGCAGGGTCAGCGGACCCGGATCGTCACTCCGCGCCCGCGCCAACAGCGGCGTCGGGCGTATCGGCCGAAGCGGCTGCTTCCGCCGTCTCGTCGGCGTTATCGGCCGCCACACCTGTCGGCTCGCCCTCGGCTGAACGGAGCCCACCGGCCCGCGCCTCGGCCAGCTTGTGCTGCATCAGCTCGAGCGGTGCCGGCTGACCGGTCCACAGCGTGAACGCAGCCGCGCCCTGGTGGAGCAGCATCAACTCGCCGTCGGCGGCCGTCGCGCCGGCCGCCGCGGCGTCGCGCAACAACCGGGTCTTGGCGTAGATCAGGTCGAGGACGAGCAGGTCGCCATGCAGTGCCTCGGCCGGGATCGGACTTTCGTCCGTGGTCAGCCCGATCGAGGTGGCATTCACGAGCACCTTGGTCCGGGCAAGTTCCGACTCGATGATGGAGTCGTGCCACGGCATCGCGCGCAGCTCCATGTGGGCCGCACTCCGGCCGAAGTGCTTGACCAGGCCCTCGGCGCGATGCAGATGGCGGTTGAACACGATGATCCGCTGGAAGCCCTCTGTGATGAGGCCGTAGACGACCGCGCGGGCGCCGCCTCCGGCCCCCAGCACGACCGCGTGGCGCGGCATCTTCTGCTTGCCGACCAGCTTGTCGAGCGCGACCTTGAAGCCGGGAACGTCGGTGTTGTGTCCGATCAACCGCTTGCCCTCGCGGGTCAACGTGTTGACGGCGCCCGTGATGTGGGCATCGTCGGTCAGCCGATCGACCATCGGCACGACCCGTTCCTTGTGGGGGATCGTGATGTTGGCGCCGAGGAAATCGTCGCCGCGTAGCTCGGCGATGGCGTCGGCGAGGGCCATGGGCGAGCGGTCCCAGAGCTCGTACTTGGCGTCGATGCCGACCGAATCGAAGGCGGCCTGCTGCATCGCCCCGGACAGGGAGTGGGCGACGGGGTGTCCGATGAGGACCACGCGCTTGGTCATGCTCGCACCCTTTCGAGGTCGTCGAAGAAGCCGGGATAGGAGATCGCGGCCGAGCCCGGCCGCCCGATCGTGGTGACACCCTTCGCGACAAGGCCTGCGATCGCGAACGTCATTGCCAGTCGATGATCGTCGAGGCTGTCGGTCTCGGCGCCGTCGAGGACGCCCCCGCCGGTGATCCGGAGATCGTCGCCGTCGACCTCGATCCGGGCGCCCAACGACCGCAGGCCCGCGGCAGTCCCCGCGATCCGGTCCGATTCCTTGTGGCGAAGCTCGCCCGCGCCGCGAATGAACGTGGTGCCGGTGGCGGCAGCCGCGGCGAGGCACAGGACCGGGATCTCGTCGATGGCGGCGGCCACATCGTCGGGCCCGAGCTCGACCGCGCGAAGCGACGAGGAACGGACCACGAGGTCGGCGCGCGGCTCGCCCACGCCGTCATCGGCGCCACCGATCGGCCGCTCATCGATGTCGGCGCCCATCGAGCGCAGGATGTCGATCACGGCGCGACGCGTCGGGTTGACTCCGACATCGTGAAGGACCAGCTCGGCATCGGGATGGATCGCGCCCGCGACCAGCCAGAACGCCGCCGCCGAGACGTCGCCCGGGACCCTTTCCATGACCGCGTGCACCGTCAACCCTCCTTCGACCGTCCAGGCCACCGCGCCGTCCGCCTCATCCGCCCGTTCGACGGGCACTCCGCGCGCCCGCAGCATCCGTTCCGTGTGGTCGCGCGTCGCGATC
>JANMBS010000090.1:0-1930 GCA_031360525.1 Thermomicrobiales bacterium | reverse complement strand
CGTCGAATCGCCTGCCAAGGCGCGCACCATCGAGCGCTATCTCGGTACCGACTACCGGGTCCTGGCTTCCTACGGACACGTCCGCGACCTGCCCGAGAACCCGGGCAAAGGCAAGTTCGGCGTGGACGTCGACCATGACTTCGAACCGGAGTACGTGATCTCGGACGACCGGCGCAAGCAGGTCGCCGACATCGAGAAAGCCGCCAAGGGCTCCGACCAGGTCTACCTCGCCACGGACCTCGACCGCGAGGGCGAGGCGATCGCCTGGCACGTCGCCGAGGCCGCCCACGTCCCACCCGAGAAGACGCTCCGGGTCACCTTCAATGAGATCACCGAATCGGCGATCCGAGAGGCGTTCGCCCACCCGCGCCAGATCGACATGGACCTCGTCGACGCGCAGCAGACGCGCCGGATCGTCGACCGCCTGGTCGGCTATACGCTGAGCCCGCTGCTGGCCAAGAAGGTCCAGCGCGGCCTGTCTGCCGGCCGCGTGCAGTCCGTCGCCGTCCGGCTGGTCGTCGAGCGCGAGAGAGAGATCCTCGGCTTCACCGCCCGCGAGTATTGGACGATCCAGGCCATCCTCGCCACCACGGCCGGCGAGACCTTCGCCGCAGAGCTCGTGCGGATCGACGGTGATGCGATCGAGATCGCGGACGAGGCGACGTCTGATGCGCATGTCGCAGCCATTCGTGGTCTTGCACCTGCCGTCACCAAGGTCGGGACACGGACACAGAAGCGCTCGCCGGCGGCTCCGTTCACGACCTCGACGCTGCAGCAGGAGGCGAGCCGCAAGCTGGGCTTCAGTCCCAGGCGGACCATGTCCGTCGCCCAGCGTCTGTACGAGGGGATGGAGACTCGCGAAGGTCAGGTCGGGCTGATCACCTACATGCGGACCGACTCGACCGCGATCGCCGGCGTGGCCATGGGCGAGGCGCGCGAGGTGATCGACGAGCGCTACGGGCAGGAATTCACGATGCCCAAGGGCCGCGTCTACAAGACCAAGTCCAAGGGCGCACAGGAGGCCCACGAGTCGATTCGTCCGACGAGCTTCCGGCGCGATCCGGAGTCCCTCGCCGGATCCATCGAGCCCGACGAACTGCGCCTCTACCGCCTCATCTGGCAGCGCGCTCTCGCCTCACAGATGGCGCCCAAGGAGCTCGAGACCACGACGATCGAGCTGGCCGACGGCCGCTACGAGCTGCGGGCCTCGGCGACCAAGATCCTGTTCGAGGGCTTCGCGCGGGTCTACACCGAGGGCCGCGACGACGAGGCTACGGACGACGACGAGGAGACGGGACGCCTGCCGACGCTGACGGACGGTGACCGTACGAGCGTCCACGAGGTGACACCGACGCAGCACTTCACCGAGCCGCCGCCGCGCTTCACCGAGGCGACGCTGATCAAGGCGCTCGAGGAGCACGGCATCGGCCGCCCATCGACCTATGCGGCCACGATCTCGACGATCACGGATCGCGGCTACGTTCGCGTCGAGGATCGCCGGCTTCGACCGGAGCCGGTCGCCGATATCGTGACCGACCTTCTGGTCGAACATTTCGGCGACTACGTCGACGTGGCCTTCACCGCCCGGATGGAAGAGGAGCTGGACGAGATCGCCAGCGGGGAGCGGGCGTGGGTACCGTTCCTGCGCGGCTTCTACCTGCCGTTGAAGAAGCTGGTCGACGAAAAGGGCGATGAGATCGAGCGCTGGGTGCAGGTGACCGACCAAGTCTGTTCGGAGGGCCACCCGATGGTCATCCGGATGGGTCGGAACGGCCCCTTCCTGGCCTGCTCGCTCTACCCGGAACACAAGGAAACCCGGCCGGTCCCGGGCGACGAGCCGCCGCCCCAGGAGGGGACCGGAGAGGTCTGCCCGGAGTGCCAGCTAGGAACACTGGTCAGCAAGACCGGGCGATTCGGGCCGTTCGTCGGC